>JAVEEB010000004.1 GCA_030840665.1 Frankiaceae bacterium
GCACGGACGACGCGGCGGCCTTCGCGCCGTACCGGGCAACAGTGAACGGCCAGCGACTCGCGATTCTCGGGGCGACGCAGGTCCTCGACGAGGCGTTCATCACGGCGTGGGCGTCGGGGCCGGCAACTCCCGGATTAGCGAGCGCGAAGCAGGAGAGCAAGCTTCTTGCCGCGGTACGGCGGGCCCGGGCGAGCGCCGACACGGTGATCGTCTACCTGCATTGGGGTCGGGAGGGCGCCGCGTGCCCCACGGAACGGCAGCGTTCGCTGGCGCCTCGGCTCATCGCGGCCGGGGCGGATGTCGTCGTGGGATCGCACGCCCACGTGCTTCTCGGCGGCGGCTGGACCGGCGAGGGGGCGTACGTCGACTACGGCCTCGGCAACTTCGTCTTCTACGCGAACGGCGGCGCCGGGGCGCAAACGGGCGTGCTGGTGCTGACTGTGCAGGGGCGCGCCGTTACGCGGGCGACCTGGAAGCCGGCCGTCATCTCCGGCGGGCGCCCGTTCCCGATCACTGAGGATGCGGCCGACGCAGCGGTTACGAGCTGGGATCTATTGCGTGGCTGCGCCGGCCTGCTCGAGCGACCCAGCTAGGACGAGCAGCCGGCGGCGCCAACCCCGTGCGTCCCCCCGCCCTTTCCCCCGCTCGTCACCAGTCCAGCGCCAGCTGATCCTCGTCGACCGGCTTCGCCTGCTTGCCCGTCGAAGCGGCCACCGCGCCGACGCGCGCGCTCGTCGTAGCGTCCCCCGCGATCGCGGGCGCCACGACCGCGGCCGCCACCTTCTCGGCGGGCACCGCCCCGAGCGGGTCCGGGTCAAGCGGGTCCGGGTCGAGCGGGTCCGGGTCGAGCGGGTCCGGGTCAAGCGGGTCCGGCTCGAGCGGGTCCGGCTCAAGCGGGTCCGGCTCAAGCGGGTCCGGCTCAATCGGCACGGCGGCCTCGACTGAGTCGCGCGCATCGTGCGCGTCGGAGTCCGTCGGTTGCCCGGTGAGGAGTCGCTCCAACCCGTCCGCGTCCAGGAGCTCTGGTCGTACAAGGTCGCCCGTCCGCACGTAGATGAACGCCGCGTTCACTGTGTCGACGGGCACGCCCGCGAGCCCTGCCCACGCCAGCCGGTACACGGCCAGCTGCCAAGCGGCGGCCGCCATGTCGCGGGGCTTGAGGCCCGTCTTGTAGTCGACGACGTCGAAGCCCTGCTCCGTCTCGTACACGGCATCGATGCGCCCACGGATGAGCCGCCCGCCGACATTGAGCTCGAACGGCGCCTCGATCGCGTAGGGCCGCAGGTCGCCGTACGGCGTCGCCGCGAACGCTTCCCTCAACGCGCTCAGCTCGTCGTCGTCGAACGGAATGTCGTCGTCACCCGCGCCCGGCAGGTCATCGGGATCGAACAGGGGGCGCGACTCGAACCTGTGCTCCACCCATGCGTGGAAGGCCGTGCCGCGGCGCGCAGCCGAACTCGGCCGGCGCGGCATCGGCCTGGCCAGGTCGGCCGCAAAACTCTCGGCGGAGGCGGCAAGCGCCACCACTTGGCTCGCCGTCAAGGTGCGCGGCAGGAGCACGTCCCGCGCTCCGGACGAGTCGCGGGCGAGCTCTTCGAGCAACTTGTCACTGTCCTGCGCCCAGCTGGCCACCAGATGCCGCTCCGCGGCGGACAGCCCGGCCGGCTCCGTCGCAGCCTCCCCGGCCGCCGATCCGAGCGCCCTTTCGACGAGCGCGGCCGCGTCCCGGCGGCGCGCGAGCGCCGTCTCGTCGTACACGGGAGGCCATTGCACGTCCGGTGTGACGCGGGCGAGCAGCGGGTTGACCTCGGGCACGTCGATCGCCCAGACCGCGACGTCGCCGCCGCCGTCACCGGCAACGGCGGCGAGTTCCTCGAGGTACGGCGAGACCGCGCTCACCTCGGTGCGCGTCGCCGACCAGCGATGACCGCTCGCGATGAGCAGGGACTTCGCCCGCGTGACGGCGACATAGGCGAGGCGACGTTCCTCCGACAGTTCCTGGTCGCGGCAGCGCGCCTTGAACGCGGCGATCCCCTTCGTCGTGAGGTCGGGGTCACCGGGGAGATCCTCACGATCGCCGCGCAGCGCGAACGGCAGGACCGCCGCGGCCTTCGTCCACCGCGACCGGCTCTGCCCTGACGGAAAGGTCTTGTCCGCCAGGCAGGGCACGGCCACCACGTCCCATTCGAGACCCTTGGCCTTGTGGACGGTCAGTAGTTTCACCGTGTCAGCCGTCGAGACGGCGCCGACATCCAGGCCGTTCTCGGCGGTTTCGGCGGCGGCGAGGTACGACAGGAACGCGGCGAGGTCGGATTCGCCGTCGACGCTCTCGAACCGGGCGGCGTGGTCGGCGAAGGCTGCGAGGTTCGCCGACCGGGCGGCCGCGACCCGGGTGGGCGACGCCTCGATCTCGACGTCGAGCCCGATGGCGGAGATGACGCGGGACACGATGTCGACGACGGGGTGCCCGCCCAGTCGCCGCAGCCGGGACAGTTCCGCCGCCAGCGAGCCGAACCGGTCGACGGCCTCCGCCGAGTACGCCGCCGGGTCGCCGATCTCCGCCAGAGCGTCGGACAGGGCGACGACGTCACACGGGTCGACGGAGGCGGTCGCGTCCGCGAGCGCGGCGGCACCGTCAGGGTCGTCGGCCGCACTGACGTGGCTGCGCCCCGTGTCGCACAGCGCGGCTGCCCGGCGACCGAGCGCCGCGAGATCCCGCGGGCCGATGCGCCACCGTGGGCCGGTGAGCATGCGCACCAGCGCCGCGTTCGCGGTCGGATCGGCAATCGCCTGCAGGACGGCCACGACGTCGCTGACCTCCGGCATCATCAGCAGCCCGGCGAGGCCGACGACCTCGACCGGGACGTCGCGAGCGACGAGGCGCCGGTGGAACAGGTCGAAGTCAGTGCGCCGGCGGCAGAGCACCGCGATATCGCGCGGGGACCGGCCGGCAGCGAGCTCCGCGGCCACCTGATCGGCGAGCCATTCCGCTTCGTCCTCGACGGTGACGTGCAGGGCCACTCGCACGGTGCCCGCGTCGGCGGCCGGCGCGGCCGCCAGGGCGGGCACCTCGACGAGGACCGGGCGGTCGGGGGTCGACACGCGCAGCGGGGCCGACAAGGCATTTGCGGCACGCAGGATGTGCGAGCCGTTGCGGAAGCTCGTCAGCAGGAACTGCGGGCTGCACCGGCCGCCGTCGGCGAACGCGAAGTGCTCGGGAAAGCGCAGGAGGTTGCCCGCGGACGCGCCGCGCCAGCCGTAGATCGACTGCGAGGGATCACCGACCGCGGTGACCGGGTGGCCGCCCCCGAAGAGCGCGGCGAGCATCCGGCGCTGGGAGACGCCGGTGTCCTGGTATTCGTCGAGGAAGACGACGGCATAGCGCGCTCGCTCGGCGGCCACGACCGGCTCGCACTCCTCCGCGATGCGGGCCGCGAGGGCGACCTGGTCACCGAAGTCGACGGCGTCGAGCAACCGCTTGCGGTCCCGGTACGCCGAGACGAGCTGCAGCAACTCATCGCGTTCGCTGGCCGCGGTCGCGACCTCGCGCACCGCGACGGTGGTGTCACCCGAACCGGCCACCTGCGCGCGGATCCGGGCGTTGGCGCCGCGCACGTCGTCGATGCCGACAAGGTGCTCGCTCATTTCGGAGTCGAGATCGAGCATGTACTGCGCGACAAAGGGCGTCGTCCACCGCAGATGCTCGAACGGACCCTTCGCTGTGCGGGCGACCCGCATCGCGACCTGCCAACGCGCGGCCTCGGTGAGGAGCCTGTTCTGTGGTTCGCGGCCGATACGCAGGGCGTTGTCGGCCACGAGCTGAGCGGCGTACGCGTGGTACGTCGACACCGTCGGCACATCGTCGGCGAGCAGCGCATCGCCGAGCTCGCGGGGTTCCGATTGCACCGCCCGCGCAGCCGCCAGCCGGTTGAGGGCACGGCGGACGCGCTCCCCCAGCTCGGAGGCGGCCTTGTTGGTGAACGTCAGCCCCAGCACGGCGCTCGGGGCGACGCCGTGGAAGGCGACTGCGTGCACGACCCGCGCAGCGACGACCGTCGTCTTGCCCGAGCCGGCACCCGCGATGACGAGTTGCGGAGCGAGGGGAGCGGTGATCACCGCGAGCTGCTCGTCGCTGAAAGGCGTTCCGAGCAACTCGGCCAGGTAGTGACCGGCCGCGTCGGGCGTCAGGAAGCCGCCGGTCACGGGATCACCTGCCCGCCCGCATCCTGAGCCGGGCAGGAACGCCGGAACGAGCAGCGGTCACAACCACCGTGCACGCGCGCCGGAAAACTCTCCGCCAGCAAGCCGTCCCGCGTCGCAGCGAGCAGCTCGTCGGCCCAACCGACACCATCTAGCGGCGCCTGGCGCTGCACCTTGGGCAGCTCGCCCTTGAGGTTCTGCCGCAACTGCACGAGCTCGGCGCCGCCGAGGGCAACGGGCCCGCCGAACTGCTCACTCAGGGCGCCCTCGCGGACAGCGATCTGATACATGCCGAGCTGCGCGTGTTCGCTCATGTCGGCCGCCGAGGGGAGCGACTTGCCCGTCTTGAAATCGACGATGACCGCGTTGCCGTCGTCGTCGCGCTCCACCCAGTCGATGGACCCGCGCAGGAGAACGCCGTCGACCTCTGCCGCGAACTCCGCCTCGCTCGCGACCCAGCGATCCGCGTGCCCGGCGTACCAGTTGAGGAAGCGACGAATGGCGGCCTCAGCCTCCGCCCGCTCGCGAACGGCCTGCCACTCCGCGTCGAAGGCCAGCCGCGGCCATACCTCGTCCAGCTTCGCCGACAGCACGGTGGCGACCGGCGGCAATGCGCCCGTCGCCACGAGCCTGGCGAGGGCGTGCAGGATCAGGCCGAACCCCTGCGACGTGGTCGAGGTCGTGCGGGCCTGGGCCTCGCGGTCGAGGAACCAGGCGAGGGGGCATTGGCCGTACGCGGACACGGCGGAGCCGGACAACCGCACCGGGACGTCGGGGTCGCGCACGGGATGCGCGCCTGGCGAGACGTCGACCAGCCCCCACCAGGACGACGGGTGGGCGGCCGCCGACAGCGGTCGCCCATTGGCGTCCGGGGCCGCGAGGCGCGCGAGTTGCCCGGCAGCCGCCAAGCGCAGCGGTTCGGAGGATCCAGGGTCGACGAGGGCGCGCCGCAACCGCGCGACGAGAGACGCGAGCGACAGCGTCCCGGTGGCGGTCTCGACGACCGCGGGCACCTCGATGCCCAACTCTTCAAGGAACCGTGAGGGGCGGTCGCCGTCCTCGTCCGGGGAGCGCACAGCCGTGACCAGCAATCTCGAGCGCGCCCGCGTGACGGCGACGTAGAAGAGTCGCCGCTCATCCGCGATGAGCTGGGCCGGCGTGGCGGCGCCCACGTCGTCACCGAGCCGGTCGCCCTCGAGGAGTGACGTGCTGCGCCGCAGGTCGGGCCACACGCCCTCCTGCACCTGGGACACCACGACCAGATCCCATTCGAGGCCCTTTGCGCGGTGCGCCGTGAGCAACCGCACGGCGTCACCACCCGCGACGGCGCCCTCGCGCCGCCCCTGGCTCGGGATCTCCTGAGCGTGTAACTCCTCGAGCAGGCCGGCCACACTCGCTCGCGGCTTGCGCTCCTCCAGCCGCGCGACCGTGTCGAACAGGGCGACCATTGCGTCGAGGTCGCGGTCGGCGGCGCGGCCCTCTGGACCACCGCGGGCGGACGCGGCCGACCACCGGCGTGCGAGCCCGCTGGCCTCCCACAGCTGCCACAGCGCGTCCTGCGGCCCCCCGTTGACCAGCGCCGCGCGGGCCCTCGTCAGCAGCATCGACAGCCGCGTGCCCGGCCGGGCAACAGCGTCCGGCACGCCGATGAGGTCGCCCGGCTCGCGGGCCGCTTCGGCCAGCAACGTCGCGGAGTCGCGCGCCACGCCGTTGACGTCGGCATCGAGGCGGCGCAGGGCTCGGCCGAGCCGCCGGAGCTGAGCGGAGGTCGCGCCCACGAGCGGCGAAACGAGCAGCGTACGAACGGCGTCCGGCGTCAGCTCGCGCTCGTCCGCCGCCGCCGCCAGGGCCAGCAGGAACGGCGTCACCGCGGGATCCCTGGCGACCGGCACGTCGTCCGACGCGGTCACCACGGGAACCCCGGCCGCGCTCAGCACCCGCCGGGCAACCGGGACGCTGCGCACGCCGGACCGCACGAGCACGGCCATCCGCCCGTACGAAATCCCGTCTTCAAGGTGGGCGCGCCGCAGCACGTCGGCCACCGCCGCGAACTCGTCCGTGGCCGTTGCGAACAACCGCACTTCGAGGCGCCCGGGGTCGACCCCGGCGCTCGTCAGCCGCCGGTGCGCCAGAACCGCGGCGGCGGGCAGACCCGGCGTCGGGATGCGGCGCGCCACGGCGCGGGAGGCGGCCACGATCGTGTCGCCGAAGCGGCGCGAGGTGCCCAGGGCCAGCACCGGTGCCCGCTCGCCGGCCAGGGTCGGAAAGCGGTCGCGGAACTCCAGGATGCCGCGCACATCAGCGCCGCGGAACGCGTAGATGGCCTGATCCGGGTCGCCGACCACCGTCAGGTCTCCCCCGCGGCCCACCAACGCGGCGAGGAGCGACTCCTGAGCCGGGTCCGTGTCCTGGTACTCGTCGACGAACACGGCCCGGTACCGCCCGCGCACGTCAGCCAGGATGGCTGGATCGGCGAGCAGGATCAGCGCCCGGCGCACCAGGTCCGCGTAGTCCATCTCACCGCGGATGCCGAGCACGTCGATGTATTCGCCGAAGAACTCCGCGGCCGCGGCCCAGTCGTCACGCCCGGCCAGCGACGCCAGACGATCGACGTCGCCGGGGTCGAGCCCGCGTTCCCGGGCGCGGTCGAGGAGGTTCGCCACCTCGCGCGCCATCCCGGCTGTGCGCAGCGCCTCGGTGAAGCGGGGTGGCCAGTGCGCCGAGCCCTCGCCCGCCGCGTCGCCCGCCAGGAGCTCGGAGATGCGCCCGAGCCGCTCGGGGCCGCTGAGCAGCCGCGGCGACCCGCCCTCGTCGTAGGCGGTGACGAGCGCCAGGCACCACGCGTGGAACGTCCACGCGCTCGGGTCGGCGATCGTGCGCCCGAGGCGCCCCGCGATGCGCTCCCGCAGCTCGCCGGCGGCCTTGCGGCTGAACGTCAGCACCAGCACCTCGCCCGGCGCCGCGCCCCGCCGCACCCGCTCGACGACGGCCTCGACCAGGGTCGTGGTTTTGCCCGTGCCCGGGCCAGCCAGCATGAGCAGCGGCCCGCCGGCGTGCGCCACCACCGAACGCTGCGCCTCGTCGAGCTGCGGCGCGACGACGGGCGGCAACTGCTCCCGAACGAGCCGGTACGGCGTGGCGGTGCTCACGGTGAGACGGACCTTCCGGGAGGTGGGGGACGAACTCCATCAGACCACGCCGCACGGACAGAATCCGGCCGTACGGAGCCGGCCGTCCGGAGCCGGGCTCTAGACCAGTCCCGCACGGGCGGCGCGCAATCCCAGCTGAAAACGGCTCTCCGCCGCCAGTTCGCGCATCAACATCGCAATCAGCCGTCGCACCGTGCGGTCGCTGACGGCCAGTTTGCGAGCAATGGCGTCGTCCTTCGCGCCGGCGGCCAGCAACCTAAGCACCGCCATCGCCAACGGCTCGAGATCCGGGGCTCCCGTCAGCACCACGGGGCGCGCCTCCCGGGCAATGAAGTGCCGCGCGAAGTTCGCGAATTGCCGCGACCTGACGACCGTGATCCCCGTGCCGGTCGTGACACTCGTGGGGATCAGCGTCAGGTCGTCGTCGAGCACCGACAGCCGCAGGGCGACACGCCCCTCGGACAGCGTCGACCCAGGCAGCGCCTGGATGACGGCACCTTCGTACGCGCGTTCACGGAACTGGGTCAGCCGCGACCAGTCGCACGTCGACGCCATGGTGGCACCGTTGCGCGCGATGTTCGTGAGCTGCACGTCTGCGGCGGTCCACGACGCGGCCATCCGCACCAATGGCGCTGGCACAGGCGGCACCGCGTTGACCGCGTGACGCACGCGAAGGATCGCTTCCGCGAACCACTCGTCCTCGTCCGACGGCCGGATGACGCTCACGTCGGCGGCCATGGCGGACGCCGTCGCGAGGAAATGCGCGTGCTGCGCCGCCGCCTCCCACTGCCGGGCCTCGAACAGGGCCCGCGCCTCGCGCTCGCGCCATTGCCACCCCGCCTCGATCGCGTCCCCGATCGCCGCGACCGTCGGGTTGCCGCCGGTGTCCGACAGCACCCCGAGGTCGCACAGCCGCTCCAGCTCATCGCGTGTGGGCGTCGGAGTTCGGAACGGGCCTCGATCAGCCAACGGTCCTGGCTCTGGCCGGGCCGCCGCCGCCGGCGTGCGCGTCGAAGCCGCGGGCTGGCCGTAGAGCCGGTGAACCGTCTCGGCGAGTGCGTCGTCGAACGCGAAGAGCCCGACGAGGGTCGCCAGGTCCTGCCCGATCGGGCGGTCTGCTATGTGCACGTTCGGCAGGATCTCAGAAGTCGGCCGGCGGCGAAACCGGCCGTCCCGGTCGAGCCACTCAACGCGAAGGATCCCGTCAGCCCCTGGCCGACGGGATCCATCACGATTTCGATACGACAGTGCGCCTAGTACGCGGGCAGTTCCGGGTCGATCTGGTTGATCCACGCGAGCACGCCGCCCTGGACGTGCTTCGCGTTGCCGAAGCCCGCGGCGTGCAGCGACGCGAGCGCCTCGGCCGACCGGATCCCGCTCTTGCAGTACAGGACGATCGGCTTGTCCTGCGGCAGGTCGGCGAGCGCGCGACCGAAGAGGATCTCGTCCTTGGGGATCAGCACCGAGTCGGGGATCTTCACGATCTCGTTCTCGGCCGGCTCCCGGACGTCGACGAGGTAGAAGTCCTCACCGTTGTCCTTCATGTCCTTGAGCTCGCGCGCGGTCAACGTGTGACCGATCACGGCCTCGAGGGCCTCGTCGCTGACCTCGCCGCAGAACGCCTCGTAGTCGATGAGCTCGGTGACCGTCGGGTTCTTGCCGCAGATCGGGCACTCCGGGTCCTTCTGCACCCGGACGGTGCGGTAGGTCATGTCGAGGGCGTCGTACACCATCAAACGACCGA
Source organism: Frankiaceae bacterium (assembly GCA_030840665.1). Classification (GTDB taxonomy): domain Bacteria; phylum Actinomycetota; class Actinomycetes; order JAVEEB01; family JAVEEB01; genus JAVEEB01. The sequence goes on from JAVEEB010000004.1 coordinate 9,094, forward strand.
CCAGCGGGTCGCCGATCCCGGTCAGGACCTTGATCGCCTCGGTGGCCTGGATCGACCCGATCGACGCGCACAGGACACCGAGCACGCCACCCTCGGCGCACGACGGCACCATCCCGGGGGGCGGGGGCTCGGGGTAGAGGCAGCGGTAGCACGGGCCGTGCTCGCTCCAGAAAACGCTCGCCTGGCCCTCGAAACGGAAGATCGAGCCCCACACGTACGGCTTGTTGAGCAGCACGCACGCGTCGTTCACGAGGTAGCGGGTCGGGAAGTTGTCGGTGCCGTCGACGATCAGGTCGTACGGCGCAAGAACATCAAGAGCATTCGAGGAGTCGAGCCGCACCTCGTGGATGACCACGTTGATGAGCGGGTTGATCTCCTGGATCTTCTCGCGCGCGGACTCCGCCTTCGGTCGGCCGACATCGCTGGCGCCGTGGATGATCTGGCGCTGCAAGTTGGATTCGTCGACCGTGTCGAACTCGACGATGCCGATCGTGCCGACGCCGGCCGCCGCCAGGTACATGAGGACGGGCGACCCGAGGCCGCCGGCGCCGATGGCGAGGACCTTCGCGTTCTTCAGGCGCTTCTGCCCGTTCATCGCGAAGTCCGGGATGATCAAGTGCCGCGAGTAGCGGCGGACCTCTGCGACGGTGATCTCGTCGGCTGGTTCGACCAGCGGCGGCAGGGACGGCAAGGAATCCTCCAGCGAAAACAAAGCTCTGCGTACGACGCGCCAAGCGTCTCATCCGTCGCCAACCGCGCCACAGCACGGGGCATTCCAGGGCCGTCCCGGGCCAGTGACACTTGGCTAACCGGCGGTTTGACCGCTGCCCCCCAATTTGGTGCAACTTTGCCGACGCCGCGAATCCCCGGCCTGCTGAGAGGGCATATCTGTCTCAGTTGCCAACCAAGGAGGACAAACATGAGCGGCATGGACAAGGTCAACAACATCGCGGAAGAGGCCAAGGGCAAGGTCAAGGAAGGCTTCGGCGACGCGACGGACAACCCGCGTCTCGAGGCGGAGGGCCAAGCTGACCAGGACGCCGCCAACCTCAAGCAGGCCGGCGAGAAGGTCAAGGACGTTTTCCGCTGATCGATAGCGGCACGGAGGGCGGTTCCCGAAAGGGAGCCGCCCTCTTTTTGCGTGTCAGGCCCCGAGGGTCCGAAGGCGCGTGCAGTCGGCGGGGCCGACCGCGTGGACGCTAGGCGATTGCAGCTCGTCGAGGACCAGGCCGAGGGCGAGTGGGTCCCCGAGCAACCCCGCATGATCGATGACAGCGCCCGAACAGACGGCTTGCAGCCGTACGTTGACGGCGCCGGGCAGGAGAGCGGACGTCGGCGGCGTGACGACGTCGTCGTTGTCCGTGTACGCCGAGATCCACGCGATGCCGGCCGTGTCAGCACTCGCGTTGAGCGCTTTCAGGAAAGCCGATGACGGGCGGACCTCGCCGCACGCCGGGGTGCACAGTTGGGGGGCGGCCGAGAACGCGAGGTCGGCGAGCTGCGTCCCGTGTTGCGGGGCGCCGAGCGTGAGGATGACCCGCGCCCGGCCGGCGCCCTTGAAGTGGCGGGCCCAGTACCGCGCGAGCACGCCACCGTTGGAGTGGGCCACGATGTCGACCGGCCCCCGGCCCGCCTTCTCCTCGGCGCGAACCACCGCCTCGAGTGTCAACGCTTGCCGTTCGAAGGTCTGCGACGCCTGAGCCGGGAGCGCGACGACCTTGACGTGGCGACCGGCCTTGCGGAGCGCGGCGGCGATCGTCGCGAGTCCCTCGACCGACCCCCCGTACCCCGGGATGAGCACGACGGTGCCCAACGTCGCCGGGGTGGGCGTCGCGGTCGGGGTTGGGGTCGACGTCGGGGGCGTCGCGGATGCCGGGCCACTCGCCGAGACGGATGGGCCGGCCGAGACCGATGGGCCGACCGCGCCCGCGGGGCCCTGTCCGGAGGGCGCGGCGTTGGTCGCCGCCGAATGCGAACACCCCACCAGCAAGGTGAGGGCGAGGATCAGCGGAACGGGCCGAACGACAGGGCGGCTTCTCATGCAACGACCGCGCCGGCCCGGCCCAGCAACTCACGAACG
>JAVEEB010000039.1 GCA_030840665.1 Frankiaceae bacterium
CGGTCACTGGGGTTACGGGGGCTACGGCGTCGCCGGCGGCACCTGCCCCGGCGCGGCGCGTCACGCGGGCAGCCCGGGTGCGCGCCGCTGCGGCGGCGGCGGCCGCCCCTGCGCTGTTCGGCGACGAGCAATTGGATGGCGCTCCGGGTGAGGGGTCCGGGGACGCACCGGACGATCGCCGTCCCGACTCCGTGCGCTCCGGCGACGGGGTGCGGCACGGTGAGCGTCAATGACACGGCTCCGGCGAACCGGCGCGGGCACCGTCGTACGCTTCGCCGCGCTCATCGCGGCGGGGGGCTTGCTGGCGGGCTGCCTCAGCGTGCCGCACAGCGGACGCGTGGTGGTGGGCAACAACGGGACGAGCTCGGTACGCAACGTGCCGCTCGAGGCTCGCGTTCTGGCTGCGCCGCCAGCGCCCGGAGAATCGCCCACCCAGATCGTGCACGACTTCTACAACGCGATGGTGGACTACAACAACAAATTTGCCGTGGCTAAGCAATATCTGGCGAAGGGCGCGTTGAAGTCGTGGACCAACGCGCCGGCGCACACCGTCGTCGTTCTTGACGTCGGACAGCCGGATCTTGTCTCGAGGACGGATTCGGCGGCGACCTTCGCGATGCACTTCGTGAAGGTCGGCGAGGTGCTGACGGACCACGAGTTCGTCGCGGCCTCCGGTCAGCAGTCGACGGACATCTTCTCCGACTCCTTGTCGGTCGTGCGTGACCCGGACAACGGTAACGAGTGGCGCATCGCCTCGGGCGCGCCGACCGCGCTTCGGCTGTCCATCGCGGATTTCAAGGCCGTATATCACGAGGCCACACTGTATTTTCCGCGCAAAGGGAAAGATCTTCCGCCCGTCGCCGACCGGCGCTGGTTCGCGGCCAGGCGCGCCGAGTTGCCACGAGCCATCGCTGACGCCTACGTCGATGGTCCGAGTGCGTTCCTGGCGGCGGATAAATCAATTTCCCCTATCTTTCCTGCGGGCGCCGTAGCCCTGGACGCGACTCCTACGGCACTCGGTGACGCCGCCGTCGCCTTCGGCGTGGCGCCGGCCTCGATGACCGATGGATTGCAGGCGGCCCTCGTCACGTCGCTGCAGCTGACCTTCCAACGCGAGTCGTCCGACTTCAGCTCGGTCGTCGTAACCCTGAACGGTGTCCAGTCGACACAACAGCTCGCGCCGGGATCGGTCGATCCCGGCGCGCCGGCCACGGTGCAGAGCGCCTGGTTCATTGACGGCAAGCAGGTGCTGCGGCCGTGGGCGGACGCGGGCACGCCGACCGGCGTCGGCGATTTCCCGCCCCAGTTCAACCTCAAGGACCTGCAGAGCAAGGACCTGCAGAGTGTCAGCCTGTCGCCGGACATGCTGTTCGCCGCCAGCGATCTCGTTCAGGCCGACAAAACGCACGCGCTTCGCATCGTCGCTCGGGACCTCGCGGGGCAGGATGTTCTCTTGCACGCCTCGTCTTTGTCCTCGTTCACGTGGAGCGCGGACAGCCGGGTGCTCTGGGTGGCCGGCGCGGTCGCTGGCGTCCCCACGCTGTGGTACATCACCATCAACCTTGTCGGTGATGGGCGCGCCGGGACGTACTTCGTCGGCACGCAGGTTGTCGCCGTCGATTCCGAGCTCACTCGTGATGGCCGCACGCTGCTCGACGTACGACCCGCCCCCGACGATGTCCACATCAGTGCAATCGTGCTGGACCCGGCGACAAAGCTGCGGGTGTTGTACGTCGGGCGCATCGATACGACGCAAAGCACACCATCGGTCCTGTCGTTCCGTCGCATCGCCCCGGTGCTCACGCCGCCGGTGCGCGTCAAAGGCAAGCCCCTGGCCCTTCCCTCGTTCACCGTCGCTCGCGCGCTGTGGACGGACGCGGAAACACTGGTGGTTGTGGCCAGCACCGGCGGTGGCCTCTACCAAGTCCTCGACGCCACCGTGGACGGGTCTCAGTTCACGGCGCTGAATGCGGCCGGTGGGCCGACGTTCGGACTCGCCACGGGCTTCGCCGTGGCCAAGAACGCACACATGCTCGCGCTTGCGCCGGCGGTCGACCCGAAGAAGCGCCAGTTGTACGAGCTGACGGACGCCGGGTGGGTGCAGGTCCGTCCGCGCGGGGACGGTGCCGCGGTGCTTGCCGTGATGTACCCGGGCTGACCGAGCTCGCGGCAAAACTTGTGCACAGGCAGGGAGATCACCCCCGCCCATCCACAACTGAACAGTTCACGGCGGCCCCCGACGGGTCGCTCCGGCAACGTACCGGGCATGTCACCCGTCGCGAGCATCCTCGAGGCCATCCTGCCGGACACGTGCGTCGGCTGCGCCCGGCCTGGGGGCGCCCTGTGCCGACCCTGCCTGGCGGCACTGCACAGCGAATTGCCACGCCGCCGCGACCCGACACCGAGGCCGCGGGGGCTCCCGCCGGTCACCGCTGCCGGGGCCTACGCCGGCACCCTGCGCACGGCACTGTTGTCGTACAAGGAACGTGGTCGGACCCGCCTCGCGGACCCACTCGCCCGGCTGCTGGCCGCCGCGATCGTCACCGCCTTCTGCGCCGCTGAGGTGGCCGGACCGATCGTGATCGTCGGGGTGCCGTCCACAGCGCGTGCTCGCCGGGACCGCGGTCATGACCACGTCGAGACACTCGCCGGGGCTGCCGTGATCTCGCTGCGCGCGGCCGGGATACCCG
>JAVEEB010000172.1 GCA_030840665.1 Frankiaceae bacterium
GTGTTCTCGATGTTCCGCGAGAGTCCGCTCGATCCGGACGCCTTCCTAGCGGCGTATTTCGACGACGGGATCGGCGACGGGCCGGACGACGAATAGTCCCGGCAACCACACACGCAACCCTGGAGCAACCCCGAAATGGCCCGGGGTCAGCGGACGACGAGAGCGTGCTCGGACCGCGGCAGGACTTCGCCGATGACCGTGCCACCCGGGATCTCGCCGACAAGCAGAAGCCCGCCGGAGGTCTGCGCGTCCGCGAGCAGCAAGCGCTCCTCTTCGCCGACCTTGGCGCCCCACTGGACGTGCGCGTCGACCCAGTCCAGGTTGCGCCGCGTGCCCCCGCTGACGTAGCCGTCGCGGACCGCCGCCCGCGCACCGTCGACGTAGGGCACCGCTGACGGGTCGATGCGGATCGTGACTCCGCTGGCGCGTGCCATCTTGAAAGCGTGCCCCAGCAGGCCGAAACCGGTCACATCGGTGCCCGCATGGATGCCCGCGCCGATCGCCGCGGCACCGGCCGCTCGGTTCAGCGTCGTCATCACATCGATCGCCTCGGGGAAGACTTCGCCGGTTGCCTTGTGTCGGTTGTTGAGCACACCGACGCCGAGCGGCTTGGTCAGCGTGATCGGCAGGCCTGCCTCGGCAGCGTCGTTGCGGATGAGCTCGCGGACGTCCGCGATGCCGGTGACGGCCAACCCATATTTGGGCTCCGCGTCATCGATGCTGTGGCCGCCGGCGAGGTGACACGCGGCAAGCCTGCACACGTCGAGGCCACCGCGCAGGACCTCGCCCGCGAGCTCGGGCGGCAGCAGATCACGCGGCCACGCCAGGAGGTTCACGGCGAGCAACGGCCGCCCACCCATCGCGTAGATGTCGGACAGCGCATTGGCCGCCGCGATGCGCCCCCAGTCGTACGCATCGTCGACGACCGGCGTGAAAAAATCAGTGGTGGCAAGGATTGCGGTGTTGCCGTCCAGCCGAACGGCCGCCGCATCGTCGCCGCCGTCCAACCCCACCAGCAGGTCGTACGACGAAGTGACCGGCGCCGCACCGACGAGACCCGCGACCATCGCCTCCAGCTCGCCGGGCGGGATCTTGCACGCGCAACCGCCGCCGCGCGCGTACTGCGTGAGCCGAACCGGTGTCATGCTTTCCAGCCTAGAGGTCAACGCGCCCCTTCCTACCGTGCGCTGCTAGCCTCCGCCCCGGAGGCGTCTGTGTCCTGGTGGGCGCCGCAGTCTTCAAAACTGCTGAGGTCCGGTATCCGGATCTGGCGGGTTCGATTCCCGTCCGCCTCCGCCATCAATTACGTCCTCGGCGGCATAGAGTCGTGCGCGTGACCGACGTCCGACGCAGCGTTCCCCGCACGGACTCGGTGCTCGCCGACCCGCGGCTCGCCGCAGCCGCCGAGTCGCTCGGCGCGCCCGCCGTGAAGGACGTCGTACAACGCATGCAGGAACTTGTTCGCAGCGGCGACCTCGACGCAGCCGGCGTGGCGGACGCCGCCGTGGCCGCCCTCCCCCGCGCTGCGACGAGCCTGCGCCGCGTCATCAACGCGACGGGGGTCGTGCTGCACACCAACCTCGGTCGAGCGGCGCTGTCGGAGGCCGCGGCGGCCGCCGTGCACGAAGCCGCCGGATACGTGGACGTCGAGTTCGACCTCGAGTCCGGGCAGCGCGCTCCACGTGGCCGGGGCACCCTCGACGCGCTCCGCAGGGCCGTGCCGGACGCGGGCGACGTGCACGTCGTCAACAACGGGGCCGCCGCACTCCTGCTGGCGGCGACCGTGCTGGCGCAGGGCCGCGAGATCGTGGTCAGTCGCGGCGAGCTGGTCGAGATCGGGGACGGGTTCCGCCTGCCGGATCTGCTCGTCAGCACCGGGGCCCGCCTCCGTGAAGTTGGTACGACGAACCGCACGACGGCCGCCGACTACGCCGCGGCGGTCGGCCCGGACACCGGCTTCGTCTTGAAAGTGCACCCGTCGAACTTCCGCCTCGAAGGCTTCACGTCGGCCGCGTCCGTCGCAGACCTGGCGGGCTTGGGGGTGCCGCTGGTCGTCGACATCGGGTCCGGCCTGCTGGCGCCCCACCCCGCCTTACCCGCTGAGCCCGATGCGCGCACCACGCTGCGGGCCGGCGCGCACCTTGTCACCGCAAGTGGCGACAAGCTCCTCGGGGGCCCCCAATCGGGCCTGCTCCTCGGCGACGCCGAGCTCATCAACCGGTTGCGCCGCCACCCGCTCGCGCGCGCTCTGCGGGTGGACAAGCTGACCCTTGCCGCACTGGAGGCGACGGTGCGAGGGCCTGCGACGCCAACCGCGGACGCGTTGGGCGCCGACCCGGCTCGCCTGCGGGCTCGGGCAGTCGCGATGGCAAAAACCCTGTGTGGCAACGGGATCGACGCCGCCGCCGTCCCGAGCGGTGGCGCCGTCGGTGGCGGCGGCGCGCCAGGGGTCGTCCTGGCAGGCTGGGCCGTCTCCCTGCCCGAGTCGTACGCCGGGACGTTGCGTGTCGGCCACCCCGCCATCGTGGGCCGTGTGGAGCGGGGTCGGTGCCTGCTCGACCTGCGATGCGTGCCGCCCGACCTGGATGCCGAGTTGATCGCGGGCGTCACCGCGGCCGAGCGCTGATGGACGTCGTCGCGACCGCAGGACACGTCGACCACGGCAAGTCCACACTCGTGCGCGCGTTGACCGGAATGGAGCCCGATCGCTGGGCCGAGGAGCGTCGCCGCGGCATGACGATCGACCTCGGCTTCGCGTGGACGACCCTGGAGACGGGCCGCACCGTCGCGTTCGTCGATGTCCCTGGCCACCAGCGATTCATCCCGAACATGCTCGCCGGCGTCGGCCCGGTGCCGACGGCGCTGTTCGTCGTCGCGGCCGACGAGGGGTGGTCGCAGCAGTCAGCCGACCACCTGGCCGCGTTGCACGCCCTCGGTGTTCGATACGGACTCATTGCCGTCACCAAATGCGACCGGGCCGACCCGGGCAGCGCCGGGGACCGAGCTCGCGCCGAGCTGGCGGGCACGACGCTCGGCGATTGCCCCGTTGTCGCCGTGAGCGCGGTCACGGGCCACGGCCTCGACACCTTGCGGGCAGCCCTCGACGCGATGCTTGCGGCCTTGCCTCAGCCCCGCGCGGACGGTCGGGTCCGCCTGTGGATCGACCGCACGTTCACCATCCGCGGCAGCGGCACGGTCGTGACGGGCACGCTGACTTCCGGCACGATGCGGGCCGGCGATCAGCTCGAGGTCGCGGGGACCGGGGAGATTGCGCATGTCCGCGGACTGCAGTCACTCGGCGCCCCGGTGGACAGCGCCGGCGCGGTGGCCCGCGTGGCCGTCAACGTTCGCGGCGTCGAACCGGAGTCGCTCAACCGCGGCCAGGCGCTTCTCACGCCCCATACATGGTTGGCGGTCTCCGAGGTCGACGTACGCCTGAGTGCTGCAGCGACAACAGGCGCCGGCGCAACCGTCGACGCTGCGTCCTTGCCCACCCACCTCGTCGCCCACATCGGCTCGGCGGCCGTCCCGGTGCGGCTCCGGCCCCTGGGCGCCGGGCATGCCCGGTTGCACCTCGAGCGCCCGTTGCCGCTTGCGGTTGGGGACCGATTCGTCCTGCGGGACCCCGGCCTGCATTCCATCGTCGCGGGCGCCGTCGCGCTCGACGTCCTGACCCTGCCGCTCGACCGGCGCGGCGCCGCGGCC
>JAVEEB010000175.1 GCA_030840665.1 Frankiaceae bacterium
TCGTAGCCGCGGGCTCGCAGGTTGATACCGAGGGCGCGCGCCAGACCGGGATCGTCGTCAACCACCAGCACGCGCGTCATTCCGGCTCGCCCATCGCTATCGGGATCGCCAGCCGCATCGTCAGGCCTCCGCCGTCCGTGCGCCCTGGGGTCAGCGTCGCATGCAGCGCGTCGGCGAAGCCGGCGGCCACCGTCAAGCCCAGCCCGATGCCTTCGGGTGTGCGATCCCCCGCTCGTTGAAAGGGCTCGAAGATCCGGGTCCAGTCCACGTCCGGGAGCCCGGGGCCGTGGTCGATGACCTCGCACACGACTGTGGTGCCGCGCACGGCGCCGCGCACCGTCACCATCATCCCGGCCGGGCTGTACCGCAACGCGTTCTGCACCAGGTTCGCGACGATCCGCTCGGCCAGCCCGACGTCCGCCCGTACGTCGGGAAGGTCATCCGGCACGTCGACGTACACGCGGTCGGCGCCCGGCAGCCCGAGCAGCGAGCGGGCGACGATCTCGTCCAGGGCGACGGGCTGCAGCGAAGCGGTGACCACGCCGGCCCGCAATCGCGAGGCTGCCAACAGGTTTTCGACGAGTTGCTGCAGCCGGTCGGCGCCGTCCTCGATCGTCTCGAGGAAGCTGTCGGCCTCCGCGGGTGTCCAGGTCACGTCCGTTTGGCGCAGGCTGGTGACGGCGGCCTTGACCCCGGCCAGCGGGGTGCGCAGATCGTGGCCGACCGCCGCCAGGAGCGCCGTGCGCATGCGGTCACCGGCCTCGATCGCGGCCGCTGCGGAGGCACGGCGAGCCAACTGCCGACCCTCGAGGGCGGTGGCGGCGGCGTCCGCGAACGCCGTGAGGACGCGTTGGTCCGCAGCAAAAAGCTCCGGCCCTTGTACGACGAGCACGGGACCGGACTCCGACGGGATCCGCAGCTCCTGGTCACCCGAACCATCGTCGTCGCGCACCGTCACGGTCTCGGCGGTCACCCACATATCCCCGTCGCGCTCGAGCAGCGACACTGTGCGCATTCCGAAGAGGTCCGCGACGTGCCGCAGCACCCCTGGCAACGTCTGCTGCTCCGCCAGCGCGGCCCCGGCGATCGCCGCCAGCGCATGGGCCTCCGCGCGCGCCCGCGTCGCCTCCACGGTGCGCCGCGCCGCGCGGTCGACGACGGCGCTGACGGCGACCGCAACTGTCAGGTACACGACGAGCACGACGAGCAGCTCGGAGGAGCCGACCGCGAACGTGCCGTACGGCGGGGTGAAGAACCAGTTCAGCACCGCTGCGCCGGCGACGGCTGCCGGCAACGCGACCCACATCCCGCCGACCAGCGCGCCTCCGACAACCATCAGCAGAACCAGCAGGACCGGCGTCGCCAGTGGCGTCGAGGAACGGTGCGGCACCAGCAGCGAGGTGATGATCGGCAGGCCGATCACCACCAGCACCGCCCCGGCGGCTCGGCGCCGCATGCCGACGCCGCCGTCGTGGACCGGCAGCAGTCCCAGGTGCGGCGACCGCGGCCCGACTGGCATGGGGTCAGCCTCTCACCTGGTGGCTCCGACGAGCGGCACGTCGTCCACCGCGCCCAGCTCTTCGGCCGCATCGCGACTGGACAGCAACTGCCACGGGACGCTGGTCACCATGACCCCGGGCTGGAAGAGCAGCCGGCCCTTGAGCCGCAGCGCGCTCTGATTGTGCAGCAGTTGCTCCCACCAGCGACCCACCACGTACTCGGGAATGAACACGCACACGACGTCGCGTGGCGATTCGCGGCGGAGGCGGCCCACGTAGTCGATGAGCGGTTGAGTGATCTCGCGGTACGGCGACTCGATCACGACGAGGGGGATCGGCATCCCGCGCTTGCCCCACTCGTCGATCAGCTTCGCCGTCTCGGGGGGATCGACCTGCACCGTGACGGCGACCAGCGAATGCGGCCGCGTTGCCCGGGCAAAGGCAAGGGCTCGCAGTGTCGGTTCGTGCAGCCGCGACACCGGCACGACCGCGTGGATCCGGCTGGGTGCGGTGATGCCGGCGGCGCGGGGCTGGAGTTCGCGGTCCACGTGGTCGTAGTGGCGGCGGATCCGCAGCATCAACGCGTAGAGGAGCGGCATGGCGATGACGACGATGTACGCACCGTGAACGAACTTCGTCACGAGCACGAGCACCAGCACGAGGGCGGTCGCCGCGGCTCCCGCGCCATTGATGGCCTGAGACCGGCGCATGGACCGGCGCGCGGCAGCATCGACACTCGCGGCGAGCGCTGTCGACCAGTGCTTCACCATGCCGGCCTGGCTCAGAGTGAACGAGACGAAGACGCCGATGATGTAGAGCTGGATGAGCCGCGTCACGTCCGCGTTGAAGGCGATGATGAGCAGCACTGCCAAGCCCGCCAGCAGCACCACCCCGTTGCTGAAGACGAGCCGGTCGCCGCGCTTGGAGAGCTGCCGGGGCAGGTATCCGTCGCGCGCGAGCAAGGAACTCAGGACAGGAAAGCCGTTGTACGCCGTGTTGGCCGCCAGCACGAGGATTGCCGCCGTGAAGGCTTGCAGCAGGTAGAACATGACGCCATGACCGAAGACGGCCAACCCGATCTGGCTCAGGGCGGTCTTCTGCGCTTGGCCCGCGGGCAACCCGATCACGTTCGCCGCGGTTTCCGCCATGTGGACATGGGTGGTCATCGCCAGCACCGTCGTGCCGACGAACATCGCGATGGCCAGCGTGCCCATGATGGCGAGGGTGGCAGCCGCGTTGCGTGCCTTGGGTTTGGTGAAACTCGGCACTCCGTTGCTGACCGCCTCGACCCCCGTCAGGGCCGTACAACCGCTGGCAAACGCACGGAGCGCGAGGAACACAGTGGCAAGCCCGCCAGTGTGCTGCGCGGCGGTGATGGTGTAGCTCGCGCTCTCGGCCGACAGGTGCGTGCCGGTGGCCGTCCGCACGATCGCGACCACGATGAGTGCCAGCATCGCGAGCACAAATCCGTAGGTGGGGATGGCGAATGCGCGTCCGGATTCCTTGACGCCGCGAAGGTTCACGAAGGTCAGCAGGGCAACGAATCCGACGGACAACGACACGGCCTGCGGCACGAGCTGCGGGAAGGCGGACGTGATCGCGGCCACGCCGGCCACGACCGATACCGCGACGGTCAGGACGTAGTCGACGAGCAACGCGCTCGCGGCGACGAGGCTGGCACGTTCACCGAGATTTGCCTTGCTCACGGTGTACGCGCCGCCGCCGTCGGGGTAGGCGTGGCAGGTCTGCCGGTACGACGCGACCACGATGACGAGCAGTGCCACCACGGCGGCGGCGAGCCAGGGCGTCAACGTCAGCAGTGCGAGGCCGCCAAGGCCGAGGACGAGAACGATCTGCTCGGTGGCGTACGCGACGGAGCTCAGCGGGTCTGAGCAGAAGACGGGCAACGCCAGCCATTTCGGCAACAGCGTGTCGCCGAGCCGATCGGTCCGCAGCGGTCGGCCGACGACGAGGCGTTTCGAGGTGTCCAACATGGTGGTCTCCTGGTGGGGGACCGCCAGCGTCGCTCCGCCCAGGCGGGAAATTCGCCGTCGTGACGAGACCTTGATGCCAGGTCGCCGCTTCTTGACACTTTGTTGATGCCAGGGGCTGTTGATGCCCACGGGCTGGGTCAGCCGCGTTGGCTCGCCGCTTCCCGCGAGGCTCCCTGACCGCGTGACGGCAGGAGGCGCCACAACCGCCCCGACGCGACCGCCAGGGCCGCCAGCAGGATCCAGGTCAGCGGCGTGAAGGCGCCGCCTGTCGACGTCCACTGACCGTCCGTGAACGCGTACGTCACCCCTGACTGCACATAGCGGAACCCGGCCCAGGTGAACGTGCCGGTCGCATGCGGCTGCCCGGCCCGCACGCCATCGCCGAATGCATGGATGGCCTCGTTGAGCCACGACGTCATCAGGAGGACGGCGGTGGCGACTGCCACTCCCGTCGCCACCCACGAGTGTCGCGGGCCGTCGCCGAACTCGGCCGCGCGGTACTCCGCCGCGAGCTGGCGGCTGTTGCCGAGCCGGCGGATCGCCTCGCGGCCACCGATGTCATGCGCTGCCTCGAGGAGGTTCTCCCGAACTTCACGTCTGTGCGCGATGCGGGCGCTGCGCGGCAGGTCGTACAGCCGCTGGTCGAGCGTCCACACAACGAGCTCGATGCGCAGCCGGTCGACCCAGGAGGGGGAGGGGGCCATGTCAGCTTCCTTTGCTCGGAGAGGTGGGGACGGGGCGGCTGAGCACCCCGTGGACGAGGGTCGTCAGGGACAGCCATTGGGCGGCGCCGGCAGCCAGGGCGTCGTAGCCGGCTGCTGTCGGCAGGTAGTACTTGCGCGCGGGGCCGGCCGTCGACGGCACGAGGTGAGCAGCCAGCCGGCCCTCGCGTTCGAGCCGCGCCAGGGCGGGATAGACGGTGCCTTCCAGGACGTCGGTGAGCCCGATGGCGTGCAGGCGCTGGACCACTTCGTAGCCGTAGGACTCGCGCTCGGCGAGCAGCTGCAGCAGCAGAAGCGACAGCACGCCCTTGAGGAGTTGGGGGTCGTGGGTCGGTGGCATGGAACTCACGATGCGACAGCTACCCGATTAAGTCAAGTAGCAGAGTTGCTCCAGTAGTCATTCATGCCCGATTGGCAGGATCGCCGGCCGGCCGGAACCGGGCCCTGGTGTTCACCCGATCGCCGTGCTACCTTCCAGGTGTCAGAAAAAGCTGACATGTGAAGGAGCATCATGACAAGGGGTTCGCCGACCGGCGACGAACTTGTCGAGATGCTTGCTGCCCTCGCCAACCCGATCCGGTTGCGCATCGTCGCCACCCTGGCCGAAGGCCGGGACTACGTGAGTCACCTGGCGCGCGAAATCGGCGTCAGCCGTCCGCTCCTGCACATGCACCTTCAGCGCCTCGAGAGCGCCGGGCTGATCGTGGGCCATCTCGAACTGTCCGACGACGGCAAGGCCATGAAGTATTTCGAACTCGCAGATTTCGACCTGCACGTCACCGCCTCCGTGCTCACCGAAGCGGCCAAGACCCTGTCCCGATCGGACCCGGAAAAGGGTCCAGCCCGTAAGGAGCACTCCTGATGAGCGACCCAACTGTCACGTGGCCGGTGGTCGTCGCCGTTCTCGCCATCGTCTTCCTCATCGGGGGTGTGCTGGCGGCGATCCTCGACTTCTACAAGGCGCGGAAGGTGACCACGGCCGCCGATGAGGTGCTTCGTCAGCTCGTCCAACGCTACGAGGCGCTGGCCGCCAACACCATGGAGGCGCAGCAGCGAGTAGGCGCCGACGTCGCCGAGCTGCGCACCAGGACCGCAGCCATCGAGCAGATCCTGCGCTCGGTCGAATGATGGCCCGCACCCGCACTCTCCACGGCCACCCGCACATTGATGCGCCAATGCCCAGTCCAGCAAGGGCCTCTAGAGGTCCCGTTCGCAAGGAGCACCGCTCATGAGCATGTACGCGACGGCCTTCGGTGTCATGGAGTCGTCGACGGCCGCGGCGACCGTTGAACCGGAGATCACGTGGCCCGAGGTCGGCATCATGTTCGTCATCGTGTTGGTCATCGGGGGAGTCCTGTCGGCCGTCCTCGCGTTCTACAAGATCCGCAAAGCGAGCCAACAAGAAGCAATGCTGCGTGTGCTCGTGCAGCGCCACGAGCAGTTGGCCGCCAGCACGATGGATGCGCAGCAACGGACGGCCGCCGACGTGGCTGAGCTCCGATCACGCACGGCTTCGATCGAACAGATCCTGCGCACCGTCGAGTAAGGCGCTGCCGATGGGCTGCTGACAAGCGGTTCCCACCACACAACGCGCTACGTCCCGGCACGACTTCCACGCGCCGTCTTCACGCACCACCCGATACGCGATTGCCCTTGGCCCTCGTGCGATGCCGCCTGCCCTGAAACGCCCTTCACGTCCACCGTTTCCCTCAGCTCTGAAAGGTCTTCCCATGCGCACTCCCGCTACCTGGTGTTTCCGGCACCGACGTATCGTCGTGGCCGGCTGGCTGCTTCTCGTGGCCGCCCTGATCGTGTTGTCCCAAGCTGCGGGCACCGCGTTCAGCAACTCCCTCGCCTTGCCAGAAACCGAGTCGACGCAGGCTTTCCAACTGCTTCAGGCGAACTCGCCCGCAGACTCCGGCGACTCCGAGCAGGTCGTCATCGCGGCCAAGGGTGGCGCAACTGTGACCGAGCCCGCGATCCGCTCGCAGGCTGAGGCCCTGTTCGCCACACTTGCCACGCTCCCGCATGTGACGGGGGTGACGTCCCCGTACGCCGCGATCGGCGCCGGGCAAACAAGTGCCGATCGGACGGTGGCGTTCGCCACTCTGCACTACGACCAACCCGGAGACATTGCCACCGTCGCGACGGGAAAGCTGCTCGTCGACACGGCGCGATCGTTCCGGTCACCCACCCTGGACGTCGCTGTTGACGGCGAGGTCGCAATCAAGGGAGCCGAGGGCGGTCTCGGCGGAGTTGGCATCGGCATCCTTGCCGCCGGCCTCGTGCTCCTGGTCATCTTCGGTTCGCTACTGGCTGCGAGTCTCCCGCTCGTCTCGACACTGATCGCACTTCCCGCCGCCATAAGCGGGGTTGGGCTCGCCAGCCACCTGGTGGCGATGCCCGAGTTCGTGGGTCAGATCGTCGTGCTCATCGGACTCGGCGTGGGCGTCGACTACGCGCTGTTCATCGTCACGCGGATGCGACAGGGATTGCAGTCGGGGCGCGACGTGGAATCGGCGATCGTCGACGCCGTCGCGACCTCCGGGCGCGCCGTGCTCTTCGCCGGTGCCGTCGTCTGCGTCTCGCTGCTCGGCCTGCTCACCCTGGGCGTCGGCCTGCTCAGCGGCATCGGCGTCGCCGCGAGCATCGGCGTGCTGTTCACCATGGCGACTTCCCTCACGCTGCTGCCCGCGCTACTCGGTTTCTTCGGCCTCAAGGTGCTCAGCCGGCGCCAGCGCCGCGCCATCGCCATGCATGTGCCCGCCTCGGAAACCGGCGTCTGGTGGCGCTGGTCGGCTGTGGTTGCGCGTCGGCCGGCCGTGCCGGCCGTGCTCGCGCTGGTCGTCATCGGTGCCCTCACGACCCCCCTGTTCTCGATGCGCTTCGGCACCGCCGATGAGGGCAACGCGGTGCCGACGAGCAGCACGCGACAGGCGTACGACCTGTTGGCGAAGGGTTTTGGGCCCGGATTCAGCGGCCCGCTCGCGGTGGCCGCGCAACTGGGGTCGGGCCCGTCCGACACGTCCACGCTGCGCGCCATGACGGCCGCCATCGCCGCCGACCGGGGCGTCAGCGCCGTGAGTGAACCGCGCGTCCTGTCGACGTCGGGCAGCAGTCGAGTGGTCGCTTTCGTGATCTATCCGTCGACGTCTCCGCAGGATGAAGCGACGACGGACCTCGTCAATCGCCTGCGCAGCACGGTCATCCCGGACGCCGTCCGGGGCTCGGGCGTGCGTGCGCTCATCGGTGGCGGGACCGCGACCGGCATCGACTTCACCCATGTGCTCACGAGGAAGATGCCGATCTTCGTTGGCATCGTCGTCCTGTTGTCATTCCTGCTGCTCACGATGCTGCTGCGGAGCATCCTCATCCCGCTGACGGCCGCCCTGATGAACGTGCTGTCGACCGGCGCCTCGCTGGGAGTCCTGTCGGCGGCGTACGTGTGGGGCTGGGGCGGCAGCGCGCTGGGTGCCAGTCGCGCGGGGCCGGTGGATGCCGCCCTCGCGGTGATGGTGTTCGCCATCTTGTTCGGGCTCTCGATGGACTACCAGGTGTTCCTCGCCGCGCGCATCCGGGAGGAGTGGCGCCGGACCGGTGACAACAAGGTCGCGGTGTCCCGTGGCCTCGCCATCACCGGCCGCACGATCACCGCCGCGGCGCTCATCATGATCGTGGTCTTCGGGTCCTTCGTGCTCGGCGACGACCGCATGCTCAACATGTTCGGACTCGGCCTCGCGACGGCGGTCTTCGTGGATGCGTTCCTGGTGCGCGTCGCCATCGTGCCGGCCGCAATGTTCCTGCTGGGCCGAGCGAACTGGTGGCTCCCGCGCCCGCTTGACGCCGTGCTGCCGCACTTCGATGTCGACGCCGAGCCACGGGCCGACGTGCGCGAGTTGGCCGGCGCCCGGTGACGGGGGACCGTAGGTCCGTCGGTCAGGGGCTCAGTCCTCGAGCGAACTCTGACGCATCATCGGCGGCACGAGCCACTGCGCCGGCCCGCGGCGGTACAGCAGCGGAGGGCGGCCGCCCGCCACCGTCGCGGGGCGATCCGCGCGCTCCACGGGGACGACGAACCCATCCGTGGAGAGCACCTTGCGCCGAAAGTTGCCGAGCTCGGGCGCCTGGCCCCAGGCCGCCTCGTACACCCGGCGCAGGTCACCGAGGCTGAACGGCTCGTGCACGAACTGCGCCGCCAGCGTGGTGTATTCGAGCTTCGCCCGCACCCTTTCCAGCCCGTCCCGAAGGATCACGGCGTGGTCGTAGCCGAGGGTCGGGGCGTCACCCGCGTACGGCGTCCTGGCGTGCCAGGCATCCGCCTGGGCCTCGATGTCGAGGTCGTCGATGGGCCAGTAGCGGGCGCTCGTCGCGTCACTGCCCGCCTGCGGGTCGGGCAGGTGCGGCGCGAAGGCGACGTACGCCACCGACGCGACGTGCAGACCTGCCTTGATGCGCGGGTCCCGGTCCGGGTCGCTGTACGTCGCGAGCTGTTCCAGGTGGCCGCCGGTGGCTGCCCAGTTGAGGCCGGTTTCCTCCGCGAGCTCGCGCACGGCGGCCGTTTCCGCGTTCTCCTTGCCGTGCGCCACGTGGCCGCCGGGCAAGGCCCAGAATCCCTTGTACGGATGGTCGCCGCGCTCAACGAGAAGCGCCGTCAGGACACCGCCCTGGATGGTGAAGATGGTCAGGTCGACCGTCAGCGCGAAGGGCGGGGAGGCCGTGGGGTCGTAGGCCTTGAGGTAGTCGGCCTCGCCCGGCCGGGTCGTGCGCGTGGCTCGCTTCGTCATGTCGTGCCCCTCACGGGAGTGTCGGTCAGCGTGCGGCTGTCAGGGCGGGGTCGCCGCCGGTGATGGCCAGGTGTTCGCGCGGCAGTTCGGCCAGCGCCCGGGCATGAAAGAGTCGGCTCTCGCCCAGGGTCGGCAGGGCCAGGGCCTGGCCGCCGCGCATGACGTCGTGCGTCAGCAGCCGCGCGCCCGGCATGGCGGGCTCGCCGTGGGACACGATCCGTTCGCCGACGGCATGGCCCTCGCTGTCGATGATTCGGTACGCCGACTTGTGGCCGCCCATCCCGACCTTGCCGGGACTGCTCTTGGCGACGTCGCGCAGCGGGGCGTCCGGAGCGGAACTGTCGGCGACAGCCACGAGTTTGTAGACCATCGCGGAGGTCGGGTGGCCGCTGCCGGTGACCAGTCGCGTCCCGACGCCGAACCCGTCGATGGGTGATTCGGCGAGGGCTGCGATGACGTACTCGTCGAGGTCACTCGTCACGGTGATCCTCGTGCTGGTGGCGCCGAGGCTGTCGAGGAGGGCGCGGGCGTTGCGCGCCTCGATGTCGAGGTCTCCGGAGTCGAGCCGAATGCCCCCCAGGTTTACGCCGGCGACGTCGATCGCAGTTCGGATGCCCTGCGCCGTGTCGAAGGTGTCGACCAGCAACGTCGTCTGCGGACCCAGCGCCGCGACCTGGCTCGCGAACGCCTCCCTCTCGGTCCGGTGCGACAACGTGAACGCGTGCGCGGCGGTTCCGGTGGTCGGGACGCCGTACAAGAATCCCGCCGCTAGGTTGCTGGTGGACGCGAAGCCGGCGAGATACGCAGCACGGGCGCACGCGACGGCGGCGTTCTCGTGAGCGCGGCGGCTGCCCATGTCGATGAGGGGACGGCCGCGGGCCGCTACGACCATTCGGCTTGCTGCGCTGGCGATCGCGCTGTCGTGGTTGAGCACCGACAGGATGAGCGTTTCGAGCAGACACGCCTCGGCCAGCGTCCCGGTGACGGTCAGCAGCGGGCTGTTCGGG
Organism: Frankiaceae bacterium; assembly: GCA_030840665.1. Classification (GTDB taxonomy): domain Bacteria; phylum Actinomycetota; class Actinomycetes; order JAVEEB01; family JAVEEB01; genus JAVEEB01. The sequence continues at coordinate 10,007 of JAVEEB010000175.1, forward strand.
AAGTACAGGTCGCCCTCGGCGTATGCCGCGACCGTGCCGCTGAAGGCGAAGTCGCGGAGGTAGTCGGCCGCGGCGTCGGTGATGGCGCCGGCCGCCAGGAGATACGCGATCTCGGCATGGTCGAAGCGGAAGTCGCGGATCAGCGGCAGCAGCCGGCCGATCCCGGCGACGACGCCGTACCGGCGGCCGGCCGGCAGCCGTCGCGCGAAGCACTCGAAGACGGCGCGATTGTCGGCGGTGCCTTCCCGCAGCCAGCTGGACAGCATCGTGAGCTCGTACCGGTCGGTGAGCATCGCGGAGCCGGCGGTGCCGGGACTGTCGTCGGAGAACTGCATACCGCCCTCCCGTTCTAGTCAAATTGACCATAACACGATGCAGTGCCCTTGTTAGGCGCGTGAATTGCGTCACAGATTGTCGCTCGACAAGCGTGGCGGCGAGGCGACGGCAGCGCCGGAGGGACGTAGGTCCCGGCGAGTAGGGCCTTCCCGCCGAGGCGCCGACCGGGAGGGGCACGGCACTGTCACTGCTGCCGGTCTCCGATGTGAAGGCAGCCCATGAGAGCTCCACCGCACGCCGCGTAACGGACGCAGCACGTGTCATACGCAATTTTGGTGGCGGCCATTGTCCGTCGCCCTGACTGACAAGGAAGAACATGTCTACCGTGCTGGCGTCCGAGGGCGGATATCAGAGTTTCAGCTTCAGGGGCGGCGAGTGGGCGGTGCTCGCCAGCTGTGCACTCATCGCGCTGATCGCACTGGCCGTCGGCCTTCGACTGCGCCGCGGTGTCCTTCGCGAGGACCGCGGGACGCCGAAGATGATCGAAATCTCCTCGCTGATCCACGAGGGCGCCCTGGCGTATCTCAGGCGGCAGACCCGCACCATCGTCGTCGTGCTCATTCCGTTGGCGGTCGTGGTTTTCGTAACGAGCGTTCAGGTTTCGCGGCCTGACGGCTCGGTCGCCCTGAGTTTCTGGCAGTCGGGCCTGTTCCGAACGCTGGCCTTCATCGCCGGCTGCACGCTGTCGGGCCTGACCGGATACATCGGCATGACAGCAGCTACTCAGGGCAACGTGCGCACTGCGGCCGCGGCACGCCGCGGCAGCCTGCCCGATGCGCTGCGCGTCGCCTTCCGCACGGGTGGAGTGGCGGGCATGTTCACCGTTGGCCTGGGTCTTCTCGGCGCCACCATCATCATCGCCGCCTTCCAGAACACGAGCTCGGCGATCCTCGTCGGCTTCGGATTCGGTGGTTCGCTGCTCGCGCTCTTCCTGCGGGTCGGCGGCGGCATCTTCACCAAGGCCGCGGATGTCGGCGCAGACCTCGTCGGGAAGGTCGAGAAGAACATCCCGGAGGACGACCCGCGCAACCCGGCCACCATCGCGGACAACGTCGGCGACAACGTCGGCGACTGCGCCGGAATGGCCTCGGACCTGTTCGAGTCGTACGAAGTGACGCTTGTCGCCTCGATCATCCTCGGCGTCGCCGCGTTCTCGTCCGTCGGCGCGAACCCCGCACTGGGACTCATCTTTCCGCTGGCTGCGCGCGGGATCGGCGTGCTCGCGTCCATCGCGGGGGTCTACGCGGTCCGCGCCAAGCCCGGCGCCACGGACGCCCTCAAACCGATCAATCGCGGGTTCCTGCTGGCGGGCGTGCTCACGGTCCTCGGCACCGGGGCCGTCGCGCTGCTGTACGTCGGCAACGACGCCTCCCGGATGTCGCTCGTGGGTTGGCGAGTCTTCGGCGCCGTTGTCGTCGGCCTCGTCCTGGCACAGGTCGTCAGCCGTCTTACGGCGTACTACACCGGCACGGAACACAAGCCCGTGCAAGAGATCGCCGATGCGGCGCAGACCGGCCCGGCGACCGTCGTCCTGTCGGGCACGGCGTCCGGCCTCGAATCATCCGTGTACGCAGTGATCGCCATCGCCCTCGCGATCGGCGTCTCACTGACTCTCGGCGGCGGCAACCTCCAGTTCTCGCTCTACCTCGTCGCCCTGTGCGGCATGGGAATGCTCGCCACCACCGGGGTCGTCGTGTCCGAGGACACGTTCGGGCCGGTCTCCGACAACGCGGCCGGTATCGCCGAGATGTCCGGCGAGTTCAACAACGAAGCGCAGCGCATCATGGTGAGCCTCGACGCCGTCGGCAACACCACGAAGGCCGTGACCAAGGGCTTCGCCATCGGCTCCGCGGTCATCGCGGCCGTCGCGCTGTTCGCCAGCTTCCTGCAGACCGCTGCCGGCGAGATCTTCACACCCGCGACGTTGCGCTCCCTCCTCGACGGCCCACGTGGCGTCTTCGACTCCCTGCCGATCAACGTCGCCGACCCGAAGGTCTTCATCGGGTTGCTGCTGGGCGGCGCAGTGCCCTTCCTGTTCTCGTCCCTCGCGATTCGCGCCGTGAGCCGCACGGCGGGCGTCGTCGTGCGCGAGGTGCGTTCACAGTTCAGTGACGGCGGCATCATGGCCGGCACCAAGCGCCCCGACTACGGCCCGGTCATCGACATCTGCACGACGGCATCCCTGCGTGAACTCACGACGCCTGCCCTGCTTGCCGTGCTGACACCGGTCGTCATCGGCTTCGGTATCGGGTGGACGGCACTGGGGGCGTTCCTCGCAGCGGTCATCGTCACCGGCCAGCTGCTGGCGAACTACCTGTCCAATTCGGGCGGCGCGTGGGACAACGCGAAGAAGTACATCGAGGACGGCAACCACGGTGGCAAAGGCTCACCCGCGTACGTCGCCGCCGTCATCGGCGACACCATCGGTGACCCGTTCAAGGACACCGCCGGGCCCGGGCTTAACCCGCTCATCAAGGTCATGAACCTCGTGTCCCTGCTCATCCTCCCGGCGATCATCAGCGTCGCCGACGGCCCCCACGCGCTCGACCCTTCGGGCGTCAGCCTGGCGATCGCAGCCGGTGCTCTCGCCGTGCTCGTCTCGGCGATGGTCGTGTCTGCCCGCCGTGGGTCGATCGACATCCGCGGGGTGCTGGCTCTCCCCGAGGGCGGGCTCGTCCCCGAGCTGCCGGGCGAAGCCGGATCGCACGAGGCGATCGACTTGACCCCGCTCGCGGGCACCCACAGGGGATAACGGGCCGGCAACTCCACGCGCGACGTGCCCGCCCGAGAGGCCGCTATTGGCGCTCCCCGGCGGGCACGGCACGATAGACGCTGTAGCGCTCGACCGTGCCTGGACCCGAAGGTGACAACAGATGCCGCAGCAGTCGCCGACGCCCAGCGAGGCCCCCGGGTTGTTCACGGGGGATGCCAGTTCGATGTCGTCGTACTACGACAGGGTCCTCGTCCCGGGGATGTTCGCGCCGTGGGCGCAGGACCTGGTCGCTCGGTTGCCGTTGCGCGCAGACGACCACGTCCTCGACGTCTGTTGCGGCACGGGGGCGCTGGCCGAGGCCTTGGTCACGCGCCTGACCGACGGTGGCGTGCTCGGCACCGACCTGGCCCCGGCGATGCTCGCCGTGGCCGAACGCAAGGACATCCCGCGCGCCATGTTCCGGGTGGGCGACGCCGTTGCCCAACCGGTGGAGGACGGCGAGTTCGATGGGGTGACCTGCCAGCAGGGGTTGCAGTTCGTGCCCGACCGCGCCGGTGCGGTCAGTGAGATGCGCCGCGTGTTACGACCCGGCGGCTGGCTTGCCGTGGCCTGTTGGACCGCCATTGGCGATCAGGTGGCCATGGGTGCGTTTTCCACCGCGCTCATCAACCGCGGGTGGGCCGCAGCAGCCGCGGCGATCGCCGTGCCCTTCTCGCTGGGTGACGCGGCCGAGTTGGGCGCCCTGGCCGCAGCGAGCGGCTTCATCGACATCCGCGTCGAGACGGTGACGCGCGACATCGTTCTGCCCCCGCCGGGTGAGTTCGCGGACGGCTACGCGCAGGTGCCGCCGTTCGCCGCCCCGTACCAGGCGGCAACCCAGCAGGAGCGTGACGCGTTCGTGGCCGACGTCGTCGAAGTGCTCGCGCCCTATACGGATGGCACATTGACGACGTCACCGATGACGTCTCACATCCTGTTCGCCACCGCGGGCTGACCGGCCGGCTAG
>JAVEEB010000215.1 GCA_030840665.1 Frankiaceae bacterium
TGCGCGGCCTCGAGGCATGCGGTGTGCAGAGCCCACCGGCCGATGCGATTGATGAGGCCGGTCTCTTCGGCCATCGGGATGAACGTCAGCGGCGGAATGAAGCCGTGCAACGGATGTTGCCAGCGCAACAGTGCTTCCGCGCCGGTCACCTTGCCGGAGTGCAGGTCGACGATGGGCTGGTAGTGCAGCAGCAGCTGCGCCCGGCCGAGTGCGCGATGCAGGTCGTCCTTGACTGCGGCGCGTCCCAGCAGCCGTTCGCGCTTACCTGGCTCGAAGACCGCGAACCGCGCCTTGCCGGCGTCCTTGGCTGCGTACATCGCCATGTCGGCTTGTTCGAGCAGCTCACCCGGGGCGCGGCGCAGTTCTGCTGTGCCCACAGCAATTCCGACGCTTGCCTGGATGAACACGGGCTCGCCCTCGATGAGGATCGGCTGGCGCATGGCTCGGGTGAGGCGCGTTGCCACCCTGTGGGCGGCCACCTCACCACCGCGCGTCAGCAGTACGGCGAACTCGTCCCCGCCGAGCCGCGATGCGATGTCCGACGTACGAATGCATGCTTGAAGCCGGTTGGCCATCTTGCGCAGGAGCTCGTCGCCGACCGCGTGCCCCAACGTGTCGTTGACGACCTTGAAGTCGTCGAGGTCGACGAAGACGACGGCAACCTGGTCCTCTTGCGCGGTGGCCCGCACCGCCTCCTCGAGTCGTTGGCGAAAGAGGCGCCGATTCGCGAGCCCGGTCAGCGCGTCGTGCATGGCCTGGTGGCGAAGCTCCGACTCCTGGCCGGTCATCTGGGTGACGAGGGTCATGTTTTCCGCCAGCGTGACCAACTGACGCGCGAGGATCGCGGCCACCATCACCGAGCCGATGCACACCCCGACCAGATCCAGCGGGGTCCCGTGACCGGTGCTGACGGCGGCCGCGCCGATGGCGACGGGAAGCAGCACGTACGGAAGGAGGACGGGCCGCCACCGAGACGGGGCGCGCTCACCGGGGGTCGACGGCCGCACCCACGACTGGGCCGCCCAGGCCAGCAGGATCATCCCGAGGATCCGGCCGCCGTCGGCGAACGTGCCGGCACGGTAGCTCTGAAAGACGAGCCCGTGCATGAGGGCGATGTCGCCGAACACGAACGCCACGGCGGCCGCCGCCACGAACGACGACGAGAGCCGCTGGCCCGCGGGCGGGCGGCTCGCAAGGAGAAGTGTCGTCGTGAGGGTGACGATGTCGAACGCGACGAACAGCAAGAGGTGTGTGCGTGCGGAGGGGCCAACCAGCTCGTGCGTCATGATCGACCGGACGAGACTCAGCCACAGCATGAGAGTGGCGGTGGAGATGACGGTTAGGCAGTCGAGCAGCCGCAGCAGTCGTCCGGACAGCTCCGAGGAGCGGCGGCCGGGCAGGGACAGGAACCCGCCGATGGCCAGCACGGCCGCGACCGCGAGCAGGTTCTGCGCGATGTGCATCCGCGCCGGCGAGTCGGGGTGCTGCAACAGCCAGGCGAGGGTGGTGAATTGCGCGGCCGCCCAGACGACGCAGGCGGCTCCGATCAACGTCCAGGCGACGCGGCTGCGCCCGTGCGCCGCCAGGCTGGCTTGCAGGACCGCCAGTCCGGAGAAACCCCCGATGGCGCCCATGACGGTCAGGCCGAGGATCTCGTGCTCAACGGGGGTGAGGGGCAGATAGGCCGTGGCGCAGTACAGGGCGAGCACCAGCGCCGCAGCGGTGATCGCGACGCGGTTAGCCGAACGCGGGGTCTCGGGAAGTCGCACACCGCTGTATCGGCGGGGATGCCAATGCCCTGAACGAAAAGCTGGTCAGCGCGGCAGGCGGTCGAATCCGCTGACGGTGTCGACGACCTGGTCCCGCAGCACGATTTCGACCGTCGAACTGCGGGCCGCCGGGATGGCGACCTCGTCGGCGGTGATGAGCACCGGGTGCGAAAAGCCCCTCGCCTTGCTGTCCGTGGCAGCGGCCGCCGCTGTGACGAACGCCGGGTCCACGAACCGCAGGTTGAGCCAGCCGCGCGTGCGCATCGGGACGGCTACGGCCCGCATTCCGCCGGTGCCCTCGACGAAGGCGCCCCGCAGCGCCCGCGACCCGAGGAGGGTCACGACGTCGCAGTCGCCCATGGGGCGCAGAGGCGCGTCCGGATCACGGCGCCAGCGCGACACCGCGAGGGCACCCATGTCTTCGAGATATTGCTCGCAGGCCCGCCACCACGGGGTGGCGCTGAGGCCCGTCGCGCGCAGGACGCCCGCCTCGACGACCTCGACGGCATCCGGCGCGCCCGGTCGCAACCCCAGGAAGCCCACACCGAGGTCGAGGGCGTCACCGAGCACGCGCAGTTCGACCCAGTCGAGGCCCGGGTGGTCCGAGGAGTCGACGGCGATCCCCACGGGGCGCGCACGCTCGGCGAGATCGCCCGCTGTGTGGTCGGCAATCCACCGGCGGTGCAGGAGCCACTGCGACACCCGCTCTCGCCCTTCGACGAGGTTGGCATCGAGGCCACCGGCGGCGCGGGCCAGCTCCCACCAGGTCAGGACGAGGTCCGGCAGGCCAGGAAGTCGTACGCCGTCATCTTGAGGTTCGACGTCGAGATCGTGCAGCACCGAGGTCGCGAGCGCAGCCCGGCGCAGCGCGAGCATGTCGGGCGTTGTCATGGTGCGAACGGTACCCAACTCACGCCTCGTGCGGGCGGCGCATTAGAGGGAACTTGCGCGGTCACAGACAGTGATCGCGCCCGTTTGCGCTTACGCCTGGGGGAGCAGCCTGATTGCTCCGGTCAGGCGTGAATATCCCGAGTCCCACCGGATAAGGTCATTTTCATGTACGTCGAGAAGTCGTTCCCACCGACCGCCGAGGCGCCCCGCGCCGTCCGCGCATGGATCCGTGCCCTCCTGCACGACGAGCGCCACGCGCCCATGGAGCACACCGCGTGCCTCCTCGTAACCGAGCTCGTCACCAACGCGGTCCTGCACGCGCGCACGCCGATCTGCGTCGCCTTGGAGTTGCGGGGCAACGGGCTGCGGATGTCGGTCGCCGACCACAGCCCGCACCGCCCGACCGTTCGTTCGTACGACACGGAGTCGACGACGGGCCGGGGTTTGCACCTCGTGGACGTCCTCGCGCACCGTTGGGGGTTGGAAGAGCGGCCCGGTGGTAAGGCGGTGTGGTGCGAACTCATCGCAGCAACGGACACGGATGATACCGACGGGCAGTCGGGCGAGCCGTTCCAGAGATCGGAACAAGTCGGTTGATCACGGACAGCCCGCTCGTCGATGTACGCATCCTCGGTTTTCCGCTGGACCTCCAGCAGGTCTCCAACGCCTGGCACGACGAACTCCTCCGCGAGTTCGCGCTCGTGGCACTGTCGAGCGATGACGGTGCCCAGGTGCCTCGGCAGCTGCTCGAGCTCGTCGACAAGACGCGCGACAGGTATTCGGAGTTCACCCGGGACGCGGAGGCATCGCAGGTCTCGCTGCGGTCGAGTGGTTCGTTGCGCGGTGACTTCGACTATCGGGTGCCCGCGTCCGTCGCGAACGCCTGTGAGCAGCTGACAGCGGCGCTGGATCGAGCTGAGGCCTTCTGTGTGGCCGGCAACCTGCTCACCATGCAGCCGCCGGCCGTTGTCTCTGCGTTCCGGCGATGGCTACTGGACGAGTTCGTGCGTCAGATCCGCGACGGCGCGCCACCGTTGCCGTGGGACGTGTACGCCCAGCGTCTCGGGTTGCCGGTCGCCTGACCCCCGGCGGTCAGACAGTCGGCGCGTCGTCGGCTGGCTCGTCGACTGGCTCTGCGGTGGCCTTGGGTGTCGG
>JAVEEB010000467.1 GCA_030840665.1 Frankiaceae bacterium
GTCGCCCTGTTGACGGGTGGCCCGAACGTGCCGACTGGAGATCATTGATGCCGCGCCATTTCCTGCTGGATGACGATCTGACGCCCGTCGAGCTCATGGACGTTCTGGACGAGGCCGATCGGCTGAAGAAGGACCGGTACGCCGCCCGCCCGCTGGCCGGCCCGCAATCGGTGGCTCTCATCTTTGAGAAGCCCTCGACGCGCACTCGACTGTCGTTCGAGGTCGGCGTGGCCGAGCTCGGGGGCCACCCGATCTCGATGGACACGCGCTCGTCGCAACTGGGTCGGGGTGAGCCCATCGAGGACACCGCCCGCGTCTTGTCCCGCTACTGCGCAGCCATCGTGATCCGCACGTTCGGCCAGGAACGCATTGACGCGCTCGCCTCCGCTGCGGATGTGCCGGTCGTCAACGCGCTCACCGACCTTGTCCACCCTTGCCAGGCCCTCGCCGACCTGCAGACCATCCGGGAACGCAAGGGTGCCCTCGCCGGCGTGACGCTCGCCTACGTCGGCGACGGCAACAACGTCGCGCACTCGCTCCTGCTGGCGGGGACAGCCGCGGGACTTCACGTCCGGGTGGCCTCCCCGGCCGCGCACGCCCCCGACGCCGGCGTCGTGGGCCGCGCCAAGGCAATCGCTGCGAGCACAGGTGGTTCGGTTCTCATCACGACGGACGTGGCGACCGCGACAACCGGTGCGGACGTCCTGTACACGGATGTGTGGGCCTCGATGGGCCAGGAGGACGAGGCGGTGACGCGTGCCGCGCTCTTCGCGCCGTACCGCATCGATGCCGCCGCCCTCGACTCGGCCGCGACCGGTGCGATGGTCTTGCACTGCCTGCCGGCGCATCGCGGCGAGGAAATCAGCGCCGAGGTCATCGACGGTCCCAGCAGCGCGGTGTGGGATCAGGCCGAGAACCGCTTGCACGCGCAAAAAGCCTTGCTGGCCTTCCTGTTGGAGGCGGAGCGCTGATGAGCACTGTGCTCGGTTCCCTCACGACACCCGCGACGAAGGCGGCGCGGCAGGCCCGCGTGGCGACGCTTCTCGAGACGACGCCGGTGCACTCGCAGGGTGAGCTGATGCGATTGCTCGCGGACGAAGGCTTCGTCGTCACGCAGGCGACGCTCTCGCGCGATCTCGAGGAGATCGGCGCAGTGAAGAACCGCGCACAGGATGGCACGCTCGTGTACGCGATGCCGTCGGACGAGCGCGGCAGACCGGCGGATGCCGAACAGATCCTTCGCCTCGGACGGGCCCTGGAAGATCTCCTCGTCTCGGCCGAGGCGGCGGGGAACGTCGTCGTCCTGCGCACCCCGCCCGCCGGGGCCAACATGCTGGCCTCGGCTCTCGACCGGGCCGCATTGCCCGGGGTGGCCGGCACGGTGGCCGGCGACGACACCGTCCTGCTGGTCTGCCGAACACCGGCGTCCCCGGAGGCGACCGCCGTGGTGGCCCTGCTGACCCGGCTCGCCGAAGGTCGGACGCCCTGAGCGATGCTCGCCGTACACACTCCTCGGACCTCTGGTCCGGGCCACAGATTTCCATGAAGCGCACAACCAATTGAAGGAGAGTCACGTGAGCAACCCGAAGCGGGTCGTCCTCGCCTACTCGGGCGGCCTCGACACCTCGGTCTGCATCGGCTGGATCAAGGAACAGACGGGCGCAGACATCATTGCCGTCGCCATCGACGTGGGTCAGGGCGGCGAGGACCTCGACGTCATCCGCCAGCGCGCCTTCGACTGCGGCGCGGTCGAATCCATCGTCGTCGACGCCAAGGCCGAGTTCGCGGCTGACTACTGCATCCCCGCCCTCAAGGCCAACGCGCTCTACATGGACCGCTACCCGCTGGTCTCGGCCCTGTCCCGCCCGGTCATCAACAAGCACGTCGTGGCGGCTGCCCGCCAGTTCGGCGCCGACGCCCTCGCGCACGGCTCCACCGGCAAGGGCAACGACCAGGTCCGCTTCGAGGTTGGTCTGGGCGCCCTCGCGCCGGACCTGCCCGTGCTCGCCCCGGTGCGTGACTCGGGCATGAGTCGCGAGAAGGCCATCGAGTTCGCGGCGGAGAAGGGCCTTCCTGTTGACGTCAACAAGAAGTCGCCCTATTCGATCGACGCCAACATCTGGGGCCGTGCCATCGAGACGGGCTTCCTGGAAGACCCGTGGAACGCCCCGATCGAGGACATCTACGCGTACACCAGCGACCCCACCGTCGCGCAGCCCGCCGACGAGGTCGTCATCACGTTCGTCGACGGCGCACCGACCGCAATCGACGGGAAAACCCTGTCCCCGTTGGACATCATCACCTTGCTCAACGTCCGCGCGGGCGCCCACGGCGTTGGGCGCCTCGACATGATCGAGGACCGCCTCGTCGGGATCAAGAGCCGCGAGGTCTACGAGTGCCCCGCGGCGCTCGCGCTGATCACGGCGCACCAGGAGCTCGAGAACATGACCGTCGAACGCGATGTCGCCCGCTTCAAGAAGCAGGTGGACCAGCGTTGGACCGAGCTCGTGTACGACGGGCTGTGGTTCTCGCCGTTGCGCAACGCGCTCGACGCCTTCATCGCCTCGACCAGCGAGCACGTCTCGGGCGACATCCGCCTATCGCTGGAGGGTGGCCGCGCCGTGGTCACCGGTCGTCGCAGCGAGACTTCTCTCTACAGCTACGACCTGGCGACGTACGACGAGGGCGACACGTTCGACCAGTCCCTGTCGAAGGGCTTCGTCCAGCTCTGGGGCCTTCCGACCAAGGTGTGGGCAGCGCGTGAGCAGCGGCTGGGTGGCAAGTGACAGATCCAACCCCCCACGGTGAGCCGACCCGCCTCTGGGGCGGGCGGTTCGCCGGGGGACCGGCGGAAGCCTTGGCCCGCCTGTCCGTCAGCGTGCATTTCGACTGGCGCCTGGCGCCCTACGACATCAGGCAGTCCAGCGCGCATGCGCGCGTCCTCAACCGCGCCGGGCTCCTGACAGAGACGGAGCTCGGGGAGATGCTGGCAGCGCTCGACGACCTTGCCGCCGCCATTTCCACGGGCCAGTTCCGCCCGACCATCGAGGACGAGGACGTCCACACCGCGGTCGAGCGAGGCCTGCTCGAGCGGCTGGGGACCCTCGGCGGGAAGCTACGGGCCGGCCGCAGCCGCAACGACCAGGTCGCCACCGACCTTCGCCTGTACCTCCGGGACGCGGCGCGCTGGATCGCCGGCGTTGTCGTCGATCTGCAGCAGGCACTCATCGATCAGGCAGCTGCGCACGTCTCGACGGCCGTGCCTGGACTCACGCACCTGCAGCATGCGCAGCCGGTCTCCTTCGGGCATCAGTTGCTGGCGCACGTGCAGGCGTTCGCGCGCGACCTCGACCGTTTCCGGGATTGGGACCGCCGGACATCTGTGTCCCCACTGGGATCCGGGGCCCTTGCCGGCTCCTCGCTCGCGCTGGATCCGGTGGCCGTGGCAGCAGAGCTCGGGTTCGACCGTGCTGCGCCGAACTCGATGGACGCGGTCAGTGACCGGGACTTCGTGGCGGAGTTCCTTTTCGCGAGCGCAATGGTGGGGATCCACCTGTCCCGCCTCGGCGAGGAGATAGTGCTGTGGTCGTCGCGGGAGTTCGGCTGGGTTGAGCTCGACGACGCCTGGTCAACGGGGTCCTCGATCATGCCGCAGAAGAAGAACCCGGACGTGGCCGAGCTGGCGCGCGGCAAGGCGGGTCGCCTGATCGGTGGCCTCGTGACATTGCTGACAGTGCTCAAGGGCCTGCCGCTGACCTATAACAGGGACCTGCAGGAGGATAAGGAGCCCGCATTCGACGCGGTGGACACCCTCCTCGTCGTCCTGCCGGCGATGACAGGCCTTGTCTCCACGTTGCGCATCCGGGTCGACCGGATGGCGGCCTCCGCCCCGGCGGGGTTCTCCCTGGCCACGGATGTCGCCGAACACCTCGTCAAGAGAGGCGTGCCGTTCCGCCAGGCGCACGAGGCGGTCGGTCAACTGGTCGCCTGGTGCACGGGGCACGACGCCGAGCTCGAGGAAGTCTCCGATGCCGATCTGTTCTCGATCTCGGAGCATCTGACGCCCGACATTCGCTCGGTGTTGTCAGTGGAAGGCGCACTTGCCGCGCGCTCGCAACCCGGCGGCACGTCGCCGGCCCGCGTCAGGGAGCAGTTGGACGCCTTGTCACAGGTCGTCGAGGACGCGCGCTCATGGGCCCGCCCGCAGGCCTGAGCCCCCTCCCGCGGTCCTTCTACGACCGCGGGGTGCTCCTCGTCGCTCGCGACCTGCTCGGCTGCTACGCCGTCGGGGGAGGTGTCGTCGTGCGCCTCACAGAAGTCGAGGCGTACGGCGGCGTCGACGACCCCGCATCGCACGCGTTTCGCGCGGCCACGCCACGCAACTCCGTCATGTTCGGCCCCCCGGGCCACCTCTACGTCTATTTCACGTACGGCATGCACCACTGCGCGAACGTTGTCACCGGGTCGCAGGGTGCTCCTGGCGCCGTGCTGCTCCGGGCGGGGGAGGTTGTCGCCGGCGAAGCGATAGTGCGGGCGCGGCGCCCGACGGGCCTCGACGTTGATCGCGCCAGAGGACCGGCGCGGCTCGCGAAGGCGTTCGGGCTCGACCTCAGCCACAACGGGGCCGATGTCACGCAGCGCGACGCCCCGCTGTGGCTGGCGGGCGGGGACAAGGTCCCCGAGGACCTGGTGAACGTCGGCCCGAGAGTCGGCATCCGTGCGGCGAGTGATTACCCCTGGCGGTTCTCGATCGCCGGGGATGCCTCGGTGAGCCAGTTCAGGCTCGGCACTCTCCGCAAGGGGCGGATCGCCGACGGCGGTCAACGCGCGACTCGCGCGGCCGGACAGACGGACACGCCGGACAATCGAGATCCTCGATAACCCTGTGACCTGCGCAAACGTGCAGAATCGCCCCGGAATTTGTCCGGTGGGGACCCCCCGAGACTTGACTCAAACGAGGTGTGTCGTAGAGTTCACCACGTTGCACCGCGGAGGAACGGACACCCACTCGGGTGGCCGGTCCGCGTAAGGCTCCAAAGAAGATCGCATTGCGATCAGTGTCACCGGGAACCGACCTCAACGCGCGGCCATCGAGCTGCCCACCGAGTGAAAACCCCCCAAGTTGACACGCTTCAGCGGATCACCTAGAGTAACACCTCGCGCCCCGCGGGAAACGAACGCTGGAAACAGCGGCCGACCGGGGGACGAACCCCCAACCAAGACCCCAAAACACAGGCTAACCACGCCTGCGTTTGATGGTGATGGGTTGGATGCATCACAGCGACGCCTGGCAAGAAGACCGAGAGGTCGGAAGCCTGAGCACCCGCTCCTTGAGAACTCAACAGCGTGCCGAAAGTTAGCGCCAAGTTTCACATGCGCTCAGTGCCCCGACCCCCGTCGGTGGTATGTGAGCGCGACAACACGCGAGAGTAAAGATGAGACTCGCATAGTCCGGATCCGGCGGTGAGAGCCGCTGCTCTGTTGACTGATTACCAAATCATTCACGGAGAGTTTGATCCTGGCTCAGGACGAACGCTGGCGGCGTGCTTAACACATGCAAGTCGAGCGAGGGGCACCTTCGGGTGTCACCTAGCGGCGAACGGGTGAGTAACACGTGGGCAACCTGCCCTCAGCTCTGGGATAACCCCCGGAAACGGGAGCTAATACCGGATATGACCTCTTTGGACATCCTTCGAGGTGGAAAGAATTTCGGCTGAGGATGGGCCCGCGGCCTATCAGCTTGTTGGTGGGGTAATGGCCTACCAAGGCGACGACGGGTAGCCGGCCTGAGAGGGCGACCGGCCACACTGGGACTGAGACA
>JAVEEB010000042.1 GCA_030840665.1 Frankiaceae bacterium
AGGCCCGCGTGGGCGTGGGTCAGTACTTGCCGGTCAACTTCTTCTTGACCCGCATGACGCGAAGGATGACCGCCAGGATCCCGTGGGGCCCGTACGGCTCGAACGCCTGCAGCCGCGTCAGCAGCCCATCGCGCGATTCCGCCACGAACACTTGCTGGAAGCGCACCTCGCGCTTGCCCTTGATGGTGTGGTGCGTGTCGACCTCGACGGTCACCGCGCCGTCGTCGCCGGCGTACCAGCGCTGCTCGTGGAACCGCATCTGCTCCAGCCCGCCGATCCCCCACGTCAACGACTCGCGGATCTCGGCGGTGCCCGTGTTGTGCACGCGCGGGTAGTGCGGGTCGATGAAGACCGCGTTTGGCGCGGTCAACGCGACGGCCCCCTCGACGTCCTTGGCCTCGCAGCAGCGAAACACCGCGCTGAGCAGCTCCCGGGTCGTGCGCGTGCCGTCCGTCGTCGCCGTACCGGATGTCTCGGTCATGTCGGCCCCCTCGTCGTCGGAGCATTCTCACCCGCATCGTGTACGACGGGCACACAGACACGCGGGCCAGGCGGAACGCGGTTGAGCCGGCCTGCCAGCGGGCGGCCGGGCGACCGCAGCGGGGCCGCAGTGGGCCGCGGCGGGGGCGGAGCTCAGGCGGTCTTTTCGCGCCGCTCGCGCTTCGGGGCCGCTGCCTCACGGGGCACGAGCGTCGGCAGCACGTTTTCGAGCACCGTCTCGCGACCGATCACGACGCGGGCGACGTCCTTGCGGCTCGGGATGTCGTACATGACCGACAGGAGGACTTCCTCCATGATGGCGCGCAGGCCGCGGGCGCCGGTGCCGCGCAGGATGGCCTGGTCGGCGATCGCCTCGAGGGCCTCGGGCGTGAACTCGAGCTCCACGTTGTCGAGCTCGAAAAGCTTCGCGTACTGGCGGACGAGCGCGTTCTTGGGCTCGATCAGGATGCGGATCAGCGCCTCGTGGCTGAGGTTGTGCACGCTCGTCAGCACGGGCAGCCGGCCGATGAACTCCGGGATCATCCCGAACTTCAGCAGGTCCTCGGGCATGACCCGGCTGTAGGCGTCGCCCACGTTGACGTCGTCCTTCGACGGCAGCGCGGCGCCGAAGCCGATCGACTTGCGGCCGACCCGGCCCTCGATGATCTTGTCGAGGCCGGCGAACGCCCCACCGACGATGAACAGCACGTTCGTCGTGTCGATCTGGATGAACTCCTGGTGGGGGTGCTTGCGCCCACCCTGCGGCGGCACCGAGGCGGTGGTGCCCTCGAGGATCTTCAGCAGCGCCTGCTGGACGCCCTCGCCGGAGACGTCGCGCGTGATCGACGGGTTTTCGCTCTTGCGCGCGATCTTGTCGACCTCGTCGATGTAGATGATGCCGGTCTCGGCCTTCTTGACGTCGTAGTCAGCGGCCTGGATCAGCTTCAGCAGGATGTTCTCGACGTCCTCGCCGACGTAGCCCGCCTCGGTCAGCGCGGTGGCGTCCGCGATCGCGAACGGCACGTTGAGCATCTTGGCGAGCGTCTGGGCGAGCAGCGTCTTGCCGCACCCGGTCGGGCCGAGCAGCAGGATGTTGGACTTGGCGAGCTCGACGTGGTCCTTGTCGTTGGCGCCGGCCTGGACACGCTTGTAATGGTTGTAAACAGCCACCGACAGCGTCTTCTTCGCCGACTCCTGGCCGATCACGTAGCCGTCGAGGAACTCGTAGATCTCCTTCGGCTTGGGCAGCTCGTCCCACTTGAGGTCAGAGGACTCGGAGAGCTCTTCCTCGATGATCTCGTTGCACAGGTCGATGCATTCGTCGCAGATGTAGACACCCGGCCCCGCGATGAGCTTCTTCACCTGCTTCTGGCTCTTTCCGCAGAAAGAACACTTGAGCAGGTCACCCCCATCGCCGATGCGTGCCACCGCGAGACCTTCCTGGTAGGGACGGACCGCCCCAGGCGGCCAGCTCACTTCGTACGACGTTACCGCCTTGGACCGGCGATTTGGACCCGTTGCGCCGACTGGTATTGCTCAGTTGGTATCGGTCAGCGCGCGAGGGCAGCTGATGCTTTCCGCGTAATCAATACTTCGTCGATGAGGCCGTACTCCTTGGCCTCCTGCGCGGTGAGGATCTTGTCGCGCTCGATGTCCTTGCGGATGACCTCGATCGGGGTCTTGCTGTGCTCGGCCAGCATCTCCTCGAGCTGCACGCGCATGCGCATGATCTCGCGCGCCTGGATCTCGAGGTCGCTCGACTGGCCTTCGCCCTGTGCGTACGGCTGGTGGATGAGGATCCGGGCGTGGTTGAGCGCGAACCGCTTGCCCGTCGCGCCTGCCGCCAGGATGATCGCCGCCGCCGACGCCGCCTGTCCCATGCAGATCGTGGAGACCTCGCAGCGGACGAACTGCATGGTGTCGTAGATCGCAGTCAGGGCCGTGAACGAGCCACCGGGCGAGTTGATGTAGATGGAGATCTCGCGGTCGGGGTCTTCGGACTCCAGGTGCAGGAGCTGAGCCATGATCACGTTGGCCACGCCATCGTCGATCGGCGTGCCCAGGAAGATGATGCGCTCCTTGAGGAGCCGGCTGTAGATGTCGAACGAGCGCTCGCCGCGGCTGGTCTGCTCGATGACGATGGGGATCGTGTAACTCATCTTCGGTGTCCTTCGAGTCAGCTGGGGAGGGTGCCGGCGCCGCTGGGGATCTGGCGAGCCCCGGAGACGACCTTGTCGACGAAGCCGTACTCCTTGGCCGCTTCCGCCGTGAACCACCGGTCGCGGTCGGAGTCGAGCTCGATCTGCTCCACCGTCTGACCGGTGTGCTCGGCGATCCGCTGCGCCATGAGGCGCTTGATGTAGAGCATCTGCTCGGCCTGGATGGCAATGTCGGTCGCCGTACCACCGATGCCGCCGGACGGCTGGTGCATCATGATCCGCGCGTGCGGCAGGGCGTAACGCTTGCCGGGCGCACCGGCCGACAACAGGAACTGACCCATCGATGCGGCCAGGCCCATCGCGACGGTCCCGACGTCACAGCTGACGTACTGCATCGTGTCGTAGAGCGCCATGCCCGCGGTCACGGAACCGCCGGGAGAGTTGATCCACAGCCAGACGTCGCGGTCGGGATCGTCGGCGGCGAGCAGCAGCAGCTGCGCGCACAAGTTGTTGGTGATGTTGTCGTCGACAACCGAGCCCAGAAAGATGATCCGCTCCCGCAAGAGCCGGTCATAGACCTGGTCGGACAAGTTCATCCCACTCGATGTGCCACGCAGCTGCGGCACGGTCAGATCTGACACGCTCACCTGCTCCTGTCGGTAACCGTCGGCCCCGATTGCGCGGACCGTCTCACTGGGCGGGCACCACACGGTGCTCGCTGGATACCGACCCTAACGCGCGGCGGCGGTAAGGACTGCCCTGTGATCGCGATGTTCGCTCACGGCGCACGCCGGAGCAACGTCGTGAGCGTCAGGCTTCCGTTGCCTCGAGCGCCTTCAGGTCGACGGGAGCGCCGTTCGTGTCCGTGATGGTTGCCGCGTCAACGAGGACCGTCAGGGCCTTCTCGCGCAGCACCTCGCCGACGAGGGACGGCAGGTGGCCGCCCTGCACGAGCTGGTTCGCGTACTGCTGGAACTGCTCCGGGCGGACCCCTGAGCGCTGCGCGTGCCGCACGACCTGGTCCGAGAGCTCCTGGTCGTTGACCTCGAACTTCTCGGCGTCGGCGACCGCGTCGAGCAGGAGGCGGGCCTTCATCGACGTGACGGCACCGTCGTACAACTCGGTCTCGAACTTCTCGACGTCGCTGCCCTCGGCCTCGAGGTACGCCTCCAGACTGAGCCCGGCGGCCTGCAACTGCTGGTTGGCGGTGTCGCGGCGGAACTGTGCCTCGGCCTTCACGACGTCATCGGGGACGGGGATCTCGACCTTCTCGAGGATGGCTTCGAGGACCTTGTCGCGGGCCTGGACCGCCTGCTCACGCACGCGCACCCGCCCGAGGCGCTCGCTCATGTCGGCGCGGAGCTCGTCGAGCGTGTCGAACTCGCTGGCGAGCTGAGCGAAGTCGTCGTCGAGCGGCGGCAGCTCCTTGGTCTTCACGCCGTTGACGACGACGGTGACGAGAGCCTCGTTGCCCTCGTTCTCGCCGGCGGGCAGCTCCGTGGTGAAGGTGCTGGTCTCGCCGGCAGCCGCGCCGGTGAGCTCGTCGTCGAGGCCCTGGACGAGCGTGCCGGAGCCGACTTCGTACGACAGGCCCTTCGCGTTGGCGTCCGGCACGTCCTCGCCGTCGATGGTCGCGGACAGGTCGATGGACACGTAGTCGCCGACCTCCGCCGGGCGCTCGACCGTGGTCAGCGTCGCGAAGCGCTCGCGGAGGGCGTCGATCTGCTCGTCGATGTCCTCGTCGGACGGCACGGCCGCGTCGACGGTCACCGCGATGTCCTCGTACGACGGGATCGTGATCTCGGGGCGGACATCCACCTCGGCGGTGAAGACGAGGTTCTCGCCGTCGTTGTACTGCGTGACGTCGACGTCCGGCTGACCGAGCACCTTGATGTCGTTCTCGCGGACGGCGTCCGTATAGAACTGCGGCACCGCGTCCTGGATGGCCTGCTCGACGACGACCGCGCGGCCGACCTGGCGGTCGATGATGGGCGGCGGCACCTTGCCGGGACGGAAGCCGGGCACGCGGACCTGCTGGGCGATGGCCTTGTATGCCGCGTCGAGACTCGGCTTGAGCTCGGCTGGCTCGACCTCCACGGTCAACTTCACGCGGGTCTCGCTGACGGTCTCAACGGTGGTCTTCACTCGGGCGACTTCCCTTTCGATGGTGGTGTGCGCCGGTCGGGGTGGACCGGAACGGGCGACAAGTCGGGGCGGGGAGATTCGAACTCCCGGTCTCCTACTCCCAAAGCAGGCGCGCTAGCCACTACGCCACGCCCCGCGACCAGGCGAGTCTAGGGCAATTCACGTGCGGGCCGCCGCGCGGCTCATCGGTAACCCACCCGGCCCGCGGTGACGAGCGACTCCGGGACAAGGCGTCAGGCGGCGGGGCATGGGCACGGTAGGCTCTGTCACGCACACGCGGGTGTAGCTCAATGGTAGAGCGCTAGTCTTCCAAACTCGATACGCGGGTTCGATTCCCGTCACCCGCTCCAAGCCTGTTTTGTACGTCGCCGCACGCGCAGCCTTACGCCTCGATGGAGGCCTCGGGAGCGATCGCCAGCGCCGCCAGGGCCGCGCGCCACGCGTCGACGTCGGCAAGGAACGCGTCGTCGATCGGCTCGGGGGTGAAGAGCCAGTTGCGGTTCGGGTCCGTCGGGGTGAGCGTGTCCGTCGCGAGGAGCGGCTCCCCGTCGATGATGTGGTACCAGCTGTAGCCCAGCGGCGAGAGCTCGTCGATGAGGTCCTGGCGGCGGTGGCCGGGAAGCACCTCGAGGAGCAGCCACGGCCGGTGGGCGTGCAGGAGTGCCCGCGAGCCGGCCAGCACGTCCGGCTCCGTCGTCTCGGTGTCGATCTTGATGAGCTGCGGCACCATGCCGGTGCGCGCGGACCACTCGTCCAGGGCCTCGACCGGGACGACCAGGTGTTTGGTCGAGGGGCGGAAGCCGGCGGCCAGGCTGTTCGAGGCGTCCGTGACGTCGCTCAGGTAGAAGGTGGCGACGCCGGTCTCGCGGCCGAGCGCCACCTCCTCCATGGTGATCTGCAAGCTGTTGGCCTCGGCGACGCGGCGGGCCGCGGCCGCGAGCTCCGGGGTCGGCTCGAAACCGAACACGCGCCAATCGCTCAGGGCGCCGGCGAGCATCGCGAAGACGCCGATGTTGGCGCCGACGTCGAGGACGACACCGTCGCTGCGGCGGGCCAGGGCGGCAAGGAAGACGGCCAGGGTCTCGGGCTCGTAGCCGGCGAGGCCACCCTCCTCGAGCTCCCGCCCGATGAACATGTGGGCCGGCACATCGACGAGCAGGTGGCGGCGGCGCGGCGGCGCTGTCGGGGACGGCGACTTCGGCAGTTGCAGGATGAAGCGGCGGGACGCGGCGCGCTTGCGGCGGCTGTCCTCGATGCGCGCGTGGGCGAGCACCAACGTCATCGTGTCCGGCTCGCCGGTCTCGGGAAGGCCCAGGCGCTTCTGGAGGAACTGCAGCGCGGCCTTGGTCTTCGGGCCGAACACGCCGTCGACGGTCAGTCGCTGCGCGGTGGCGTTGTTGATGATCCCCTGCAGCGCGCGCACCTCCGGGCGGGGAGTCAGGTCCTGGTCGGCCGGCTGCTGACTCGCGCTCGTCGTGGCCGCGTCAGCGCGAGAACCCCAGCGGCTCATCGCGAGACCTGCTTGCCACAAACGTCGATGTTCGTCCCCATCCGGCCGGACCTCCGCGCATCCCGTGGCAACCACTGTGACGGTCACCGCTGCGCCGTACGCTAGCCGACGCCCGCCTGGATTCCTCGCACGACCTTCCCTGCGAAGTCAGTGTTGCGCCTCGCTGTCGAGCACCGCCTGGTACGCGGCCACGATGTCGCGCTTCGAGAGGCTCTTGTGTGCCGTGTTCATGTGGTCGAGGAACGCGAAGTCCAATCGCTCGAACCGCTCACGGACATCCGGCGCGTGCGGCTTGATGAACCAGTGACTCCCCCGTGTCACCGTCGCCGGCTCGCGGGGGGCGAAGTTGCCACCCACTTGCGGGACCGTGAAGGCGTACGACGTGCGCAGGATTGCCAGCTCGCCCGCGGAGACGCGGGACAGATGCCGGTGGCACATGGAGAAGTCCTGGTGCGTCGCGGCCGGCAGCACGGGGTCGCGCTCGTAAGGCCGCTTTTCCCAGACCTGGAACACGGTTTTGACCGACTGCTCCGAGCCGTCGTGCCCGCGGAAGTCTCCGCAGTCGAAGCTGCCGAGCAGGTGAAAAGTTCGTGGTACACGGTTCTGGAACGTGTATTTGTTGAAGCTCCTCGGCAGGATGAACGCGACAACATCGCTGAACGCGCAGGCCGCGGCGAGGAACGCGACGGCCAACGCGGCCCGCTGACCGAAGGGCGGGTTGCCGATGGTGAGGATGCGGCCGGTCGTAGCGGGTGGCTCCCAGGTGAGGAAGTCGGCGGCGGCCACGTCGTCGTGGCGTGGCTCGATGTCGAGGCCGATCCGGCGGTCGGCGGGTAGTTCGTCGAAGAAGGAGCCGTCGCCGGCGCTCGGCTCGACGATCACTGCATAGCCGGCCAGTGGCACCAGGCCGTCGGTGAACTCGATGCAGCGCCGCGCGAGGTCGCGGTCGGTGAAGAACTGCTCCCGGTGGACGGTCCGCTTCACGCGCCCAGGCTAGCGGCGGTCGCGCCGGTTGCCCCGCACCTGACGCGCCCTTCAGGCGTGGGCCGCCGCAAACCGGACACAATCGGAAGTATTTGGGGGCTTGACGGGGGTGTTCGGGCGAGATACAACGCAATCAAACAGAAACGGCGGTAGGCAT
This sequence comes from Frankiaceae bacterium, assembly GCA_030840665.1. Classification (GTDB taxonomy): domain Bacteria; phylum Actinomycetota; class Actinomycetes; order JAVEEB01; family JAVEEB01; genus JAVEEB01. Next base: position 7,436 of record JAVEEB010000042.1, read on the forward strand.
ATGTACGCGGAAGAGCGCCACCAGGCGATGGTGCTGCTGGCACGCCAGCAGGGCCGGGTAGAGGTCGTGGCCCTCGCGGCCGACTTCGACGTGACCCCTGAAACGGTGCGTCGCGACCTCACTGCGCTTGAGCGCCAAGGCGTCCTGCGCCGTGTCCACGGGGGGGCCATCCCGGTCGAACGGCTCGGCTTCGAGCCCGCCCTGGCCGCGCGCGACGCCGTCATGACCGGGGAGAAGGAGCGCATTGCCAAGCTGGCGCTCGCGGAACTGCCCGAGGAGGGGGCGATCCTGCTCGACGCCGGCTCGACGACCGCCCGCATCGCCGAGATCCTGCCGACCGACCGTGAGTTCACCGTCGTGACCAACGCGATCCCCATCGCCTCCCTCCTGGCGGTGCGGCCGAACATCACCTTGCTCATCCTCGGCGGCCGTGTCCGGGGGCGGACGCTGGCGGCGGTCGACCAATGGGCTGTCGGGCTGCTCCGCGACACCTTCGTGGACGTCGCCTTCATCGGGGCCAACGGCATTTCCAAGCAACGCGGCCTCACCACCCCCGACTCCACCGAAGCCGGCGTCAAGAGCGCCATGATCGCGGCCGCACGGCGCACCGTCGTGGTCGCCGACCACACGAAGTTCGGCAACGACCACTTCGCCCGCTTCGGCAAGCTGGAAGACGTCGACACCCTCATCACGGACAACGGTCTCGACGGCGATGTGGCCGACGAGATCGCGGCCAGCGGCCCTCGGCTGGTGCTCGCATGATCATCACGATCACGCTGAATCCGAGTGTGGACAGGACAGTGGAGATCGACACACTGACCCGCGGGGCCGTGATGCGGGCGAACAGCGTCCGCGTCGATCCCGGCGGCAAGGGCATCAACGTCGCCCGGGCTCTGGCGCGCAACCTCCACAAGACCCGCGCCGTCGTCCCCAAGGGCGGGTCCGAGGGCGACCACCTCATCTCCCTGCTCGCAGCGGAGGGCATCGACACGGTCGAGGTGCCGATCGGCGCAGCCATCCGTTCCAACATCACGGTCGTCGAGCCCGACGGTACGACGACGAAGTTCAACGAGCCGGGGGCCCCGTTCACCGCCGCCGAACTCTCCCGCCTCGTCGATGCCTTTTTGTCAGCGGCCGCGGGAGCCGAGTGGGCCGTCGTCAGCGGGAGCGTCCCGCCCGGCACTCCCGAGCACTTTTACGCCGACCTGCTCGGCATGCTCGCCGGCATCGGGACCCCGACTGCGCTGGACTCCAGCGGGCCGGCTCTGGCCTCAGCGGTCGTCGCATGTCCCGTACTGATCAAGCCCAACCGCGAGGAACTGAGCGAGCTGAGCGGCCGGCGGGTGTCGACGGTGGGTGACGCGCTTGATGCAGCCGAATCCCTGCTGCACAACGGCGTACGGACCGTTTTGGTCAGTCTCGGCAGTGACGGCGCGCTTCTGGTGACGAGCGGCGGCGCGTGGCACGCCGAGGCGCCGGTCGACCTGCCGCGCAGTTCGGTCGGTGCGGGAGATGCGCTTCTGGCCGGCTTCCTCGCCGCAGGCGCTGACGGCCCGACCGCCTTGATGGAAGCGGTGGCGTGGGGCGCCGCGGCGGTGAGTCTTCCTGGCAGTCGGATGCCAGGACCTGATGACATCAACCGGGACGCGGCTCGTCTGCATCCCTCTGTGGATCGGGGGCGCGCCCTGACCGACTGTCGCTGATCGGCCGCCGGACTCACGGCGTACGGCTTATTGCTTCTGCTCGTGTCGTCCGGCGGGATCGCCGTGACGTGATCCCGGCGCGCCCACATTCGGGTCGCCCACCAGTTTTGGAGGTATCGCGCAATGACCACTGCGTACACGCCCGCCGTGCAGGGCACGGGTGCCCGGGCGACAATCCAGCGCTTCGGCGGTTACCTGGCCGGGATGGTGATGCCGAACATCGGCGCCTTCATCGCCTGGGGCCTGATCACCGCACTGTTCATCCCGACCGGCTGGCTTCCCAACGCCAGCCTGGCGACGCTTGTCGGCCCCATGATCAACACGCTGTTGCCGGTGCTCATCGGCTACACCGGCGGCCGGCTCGTGCACGGCCAGCGCGGCGCAGTCGTGGCCGCGGTCGCGACGATGGGTGTCGTGGTCGGGTCCGATATCCCGATGTTCCTCGGCGCCATGATCATCGGGCCGCTCGCCGCATTCGTTCTGAAGGTCATTGACGGTCAGGTGCAACGACGCACCCGCATCGGCTTCGAGATGCTCGTCGACAACTTCACCTGCGGTATCACCGGTGGCGCCATGGCCATCCTCGGATACGAGGCGAT
>JAVEEB010000046.1 GCA_030840665.1 Frankiaceae bacterium
GGCCCCCAGACGCGATCGAGGCACCTCGCGTTGATCCTGGTCGACACCTCTGTCTGGATCGATCATCTCCACAAGGCCGAGCCCGCCCTGGTCGACGTGCTCGCCCGCGACGAGGTCGTGTGTCACACGCTGGTCATCCAGGAACTTGCCCTGGGCAGCATCAAGGATCGACAGGTACTGCTGGACTCGCTCGTCCAGCTCCGCGGCTGCCCGCTCGCCACGCAGGCTGAGATCCTCGCCCTCGTGGACGCCCACCACCTCTGGGGCCGGGGCCTGGGCGCCGTCGACTGTCACATCCTCGGGTCGCTTCTGCTGATGCCGGGGACACGGCTCTGGACGCGGGACAAGCGACTGCGGACGGTCTCGGGAGAGTTGGGGTTGCCGTCGGTGGCGTGGCCGTGATCAACGACCAGCGGACCGCACTCCCGAGACCCGCGACTGCGTTTCACTTCAACGTGCAGGCGCTCCGTGGGGCTCAGAAGCCCGCCGGCTTGTGCGGTTCGTAGGCCGACTCCAACTGCCTGCGTTCGTCGTCGGTGAGCACCAGGTCGAGGGCAGCCACCGCGTCATCGATGTGTTGCGCCTTCGTCGCGCCGATGATCGGAGCGGTGACGGTCGGATGGCCCGCCACCCACGCGAGCGCCACCTGCGCTCGCGGCACGTGTCGCTCGTCGGCGATCTTCCCGACCTGCTCGACGATCACCGCATCGCCCGGCTGGTACAGCGTGGCGCCGAACTCGTCCGTCTCACTGCGCGCGGTCTGCGCGTCCCAGTCGCGCGTGAGCCGCCCGCGGGCGAGTGGGCTCCACGGGATGACGCCGACGCCGAGGTCTGCGCAGAGCGGCAACATCTCCCGCTCCTCTTCACGATTCAGCAGGTTGTAGTGGTTCTGCATCGATACGAAGGGCGTCAGCCCCGACATTTTCGCGAGGTACTGGGCCTTGGAGAACTGCCATGCGCTCATCGACGAAGCCCCGATGTAGCGGGCCTTGCCGGACTTCACCACGTCGTGCAGCGCCTCGAGCGTCTCGGCGATCGGTGTCTGGGGATCCCAGCGGTGGATCTGATAGAGGTCGATGTAGTCGGTGCCCAGCCGGCGGAGGCTCTCGTCCACCTGAGTCAGGATCGCCTTGCGCGACAAACCCGCGCCGTTGGGACCGTCGTACATGCGACCGTGCACTTTCGTGGCGATGACCAGTTCCTCGCGCCGGCCGTACTCCTGCAACGCCCGGCCGACGATCTCCTCGCTGCTGCCGGCGGAGTACACGTTCGCGGTGTCGAAGAAATTGATCCCCGCCTCCACGGCCTGACGGATCAGCGGCCTGCTCTGTTCCTCGTCGAGGGTCCACGAATGCGAGCCCCGCTTGGGATCGCCGAAACTCATGCAACCGAGCGCCAGCCGTGACACTTCCAGACCGGTGCTTCCCAGACGCGCGTACTGCATAGCCGCTCTCCTTCCGACCGAGGTTGACGTGCACCCCCAAGCCCCAACGCTAAACGTGAGGTCGGGCGGCACCCACGCGGCGGGGGTACGACGTCGGCAGGTGGGCCGGTGGGCAACCGTGTTGGCCTCGTGCCATGGTGATCAGGTCGCTACGGTCCGGCGCCACGCCCGCTCGAGCGCACCATGCGAAAGGCGGATGACCATGGGATTCCTCGACAAGGCCAAGGAAGCGGCCGAGAAGGCCAAGAACGCTGCACAGCAGGCCGCCCAGCAAGGCCAGGAAAAGATCGAAGAAATGAAGAGCGAACGCGCAGAGTCCGCGCTGCTCAAGGTTCTCGGTGAGGCCGTGTACGCCGAGCAACGGCACGCCGGCCCGCACCAGGCCGTCGAAGCCGCCATCGCCGCGCTCGATGCGCACCACGCCGAGGTCGCGGCATCGGCGGCAGCAGCCCAGGCAGCCGCGGCAGCGAAGGAAGCGAGCGGCGCGCCACAGTCGGCCACGGCACATGCGGCGACCCCGACGCCGACGCCGGGCAAGCCCGACCTCGAAGAAATCGTCATCGAGGAATAGGCCCGTGCACGAACGGTCGCACCCGGAACCCATGACCCCGCCCGGTCTGGACGACCGTAAGCAGGCGCTCGCCCGAACCTTCGACGCGGCGGCTGACCACTACCTGCTGGGTCCCGCCTTTTCGTGGAAGCGCATCGGGGCCGCGCTGGTCGAGGCGGCACAGGTGCAGCAGGGCGAGCGTGTCCTCGACGTCGCAAGCGGCGCCGGCACGACCGCATTGCCGGCGGCCGACCGGGTGGGCCCCACCGGGTCGGTCCTGGCCATGGACCTGTCGGAGAAGCTCCTCGCGCTCGCCGCCGGCGCGGCGCGGGAACGTGGCCTGACCCAGTTGCACGTGCGTGTCGGCGACTTCGAACGCACCGGCTTCGCGGATGCCTCGTACGACGTCGTCCTTTGCTCGCTCGGCATCTTTTTCGCCGCCGACATCGAATCGGCGCTGACCGAACTCTGGCGGCTGGTTGCGCCGGGCGGGCGTCTCGCCGTTTCCACGTGGGAGGGCGAAGGGCTGGGAGATGTGTACGACTGCTTCGGGGATGCCGTTCGGGACGTGTGGCCGCAGATGCCCGCGGCCGCAGCGCCGCCATGGGTGCCCATCAGCAGTGCGGCAAAGCTGACCGG
>JAVEEB010000097.1 GCA_030840665.1 Frankiaceae bacterium
GCAGCCGGCTCGTCGAGCAGGAGCAGCCGCGGCTTGGTCGCCAGTGCGCGCGCGATCTCCAGCCGGCGCTGGTCGCCGTACGAAAGATTCTTGGCCGTGAGCTGCGCAGTGCCACCGATCCCCACGAAATCCAGGAGCTGCAGCCCGCGCTCGCGCCCGTCCCGCTCGTCGGCGCGATGCGCCGGCAAGCCGAACAGCGAGCTGAGCACGCTGGAGCGGTGGTGCGCGTCCGACCCGACCATCACGTTCTCCAGCGAGGACATGTTGGGGAACAGCCGGATGTTCTGGAACGTGCGCGCGATGCCCCGCTTGGTGATCGCGTGCGACTTGAGGCCGGCGAGCGAGGTGCCGTCGAGCGTGATGGCCCCGTCGGAGACCTGGTAGACGCCGGTGATGAGGTTGAAGACGGTCGTCTTGCCGGCTCCGTTCGGACCGATGACCGCGTAGATCGCACCCTCGGGGATCGACAGTTCGACCGAGTCGACGGCGACGAGTCCGCCGAAACGACGGGTGACGCCCCGGAGGCGCAGCAATGGCTCCACGGGAGGACCGGTGACGGGCACCTCACCAGCGACCTCACTCATTCGTCAACCTCTCGCCGCTGCTCTGCACTGCCGACGTCGCCGCCCATGCGCCCCATCCCGCCGCCGCCACCCTCGACCAGCTCGGCACGTCTGCGCCGCGACGGGAGCAGGCCCTGCGGCCGGTAGATCATGAGCACGACGAGGAGCGCACCGAAGATGAGGAAGCGGTATTGGGTGAAGCCGCGGAAGCGCTCGGGGAGCCACGCCACCAGGAACGCGCCGAGGATGACCCCGGGGATGTTGCCCGATCCGCCGAGCACGACCGCCGCAAGGATCATCACGGAGACCTCGAACGAGAAGTTCGGCGGCGAGATGGCCGAGGCCTGGCCGGCGTAGAAGACGCCACCCGCCCCGGCGATGGCCGCGCCGATCGCGAAGGCCCACAGCTTGAATTTCAGGGTCGGTACGCCCATCAGCTCGGCGGCATCCTCGTCTTCCCGGATGGCTGCCCACGAGCGGCCCACGCGACTGCGCTCGAGCCTCTTGGCCGCCACGATGACGATGACGATGACGATGACGATGAGGTAGTAGTACGGGCGGGCGTCCAGGACGCCGTAGTGGAACGGCCGCGAATCGCCGATCTTGACACTGTCGATGCTGGGCGGGTGCGGGATGCTCGACACGCCTCGGGGGCCGCCGGTGAAGTCGTCCAGGTTGTTGGCGGTGACGCGGACGATCTCGCCGAAGCCGAGGGTGACGATCGCGAGGTAGTCGCCGCGCAGCCGCAGCGTCGGTGAGCCGAGCAGCACCCCGGCCCCCATCGCCAGGGCGACGCCGACGGGGAGCACCTGCCAGAAGTTCCAGTGGTGGTCGTGGCCGAGGATGCCCATCGTGTAGGCGCCGATCGCGAAGAAGGCGACGAAGCCGAGGTCGAGGAGTCCCGCGTAGCCGACGACGACGTTGAGGCCGAGCGCCAGCAGGACGAACATGCCGATCGGGAAGAACAGGATCGTGCGCCAGTCGCTGCCGGGCGCCATGAACGTCGCGATCGGCCCGCTCGGGACGACGAGCAGGAAGAAGAGCAGCGCCAGCGTGTAGACGATGGCCCGACCGCGGCCGGACGTGCGGGACCAGGTGTTGGACGCCCGGACGACCACACCGGTGTCCCACCGGCTGGCCAGGGTCGACAGACGCGTGCTCATGCGCGCACGCTTCCGCCGGTCTCACGCAACAGACCCGTCGGGCGGAAGAGCAGCACGAGCACGAGGATTCCGAAGACGATGACGTCGCGCCACTGGGCGCCCGTGAAGGTGAAGCTCGAGCCGTAGTTCTCGATCAACCCGATCGCCACGCCGCCGATGAGGGCGCCCCGGAGGTTGCCGATCCCGCCGAGGACCGCCGCGGTGAAGGCTTTGATGCCGAGAACGAAGCCGACGTCGTAGCTCGTGTTCTCGTAGAAGATCAGGTAGAGCGCGGCCGCGACGCCGGCCATCGCGCCGCCGACGAGGAACGTCGTCGACACGACGCGGTCGATGTTGACCCCCATCAGGGTGGCGCTCTCGGCGTCCTGCGATGTGGCGCGGATGCCGCGGCCCAGCCGCGTGCCGTTCACGAAGCGGTCGAGCAGGATCATCATCACCACGGCGGCGACGATGACGAGCACCTTGTCCGCCCGTACCTGCGCCGAGCCGATGGTGAACAACTGCGTCTTCTCGAGAACGCGCGTCTTGACCGTCACGCGCTGCGTCCCCTGCGTGATGCCGATGATCTCGCGAAGGAAGAGCGAGGCACCGATGGCCGTGATCAGCGCCGCGAGCCTGCTCGCCCCACGTCGGCGCAGCGGCCGGTAGGCAATGAATTGCAGTGCCAGCGCCGTTCCGCCGGAGGCGACGGCCCCCACGATGAGGGCGCCGAGGATCACGAGCACCAGCACGAAGCCCGTCGCCGGGGCGTTCAGGCCGAGGATGCCGAAGAAGCCCAGCACCGCGAAGGTGCCGATCATGAAGATCTCGGAGTGGGCGAAGTTGATGAGTTGCAGCACGCCGTACACGAGCGTGTAGCCCAGCGCGACGAGCGCGTAGATCGAACCGACGGTCAGGCCGTCGATGGTCGATGCCCAGAACTGGCTGGTGAACCCGCTCACGCGCCGCCTTCCATAGTCAGCGGGTGGGGGCGCCGTCCGGCGCCCCCACCCATGGGACCAACTTGTGCTGCTTCGAGCGTCTTGGCTAGAGCTTGGCGTCCTGGAAGTTGCCCAGAGCCTCGATCTTGCCGCCCTTGACGCGGTGGATGTACGTGCCGCCGCCCGTGAGCTCACCGGCGGCGTCCCACTTGATCGGCTTGGAGACGCCCTTGAAGTCTTCCGTGGCGAGGAACGTGTTGATGTCCACGGCCGACGTCTTGCCCGCCTGCACCGCCTTGACGATCGCGGTGCCGGCGTCGAATCCCTCGGCACTGTAAGTGGCCGGGTCGCCGTTGAACGCCGCCTTGTAGTCCGAGATGAACTTGGACACTGCCGGGTCGGTGGAGGAGGTGGCCAGCACGCAGGTGCACGTGAGGATGGCTCCTTCAGCAGCGGCGCCCGCACCGGTGATGAAGGCCTGGTCGAGGGTGCCGTCGCCGCTGGCGAACGTTGCGGTGACGCCAGCGTCCTTGAACTGCTTCACGAGCGGTGCGGCGGCGGAGTAGTAGCCCGCGAAGTAGATCGCGTCGACGTTCGCGCCCTTGACCTTGTTGACGGTGGAGGACCACGCGTCGGCCTTCGGGTCGATGGAGTCGGTGACCGCCACGGTGCCGCCGTCGGCGGTGACGCCGGCCGAGACCGCCTTCGCCAGGCCCTTGCCGTACTCGGATTGGTCGTCTATGACGGCGATCTTCTTGAAGCCGGCGTTCTTCACCAGGAAGGACGCTGCACCCGGGCCCTGAACGTCGTCGTTGGCGAGGACGCGGTGCCAGAACTTCCAGCCGTTCTTGGACAGCAGGGCGTTCGTCGCGGAGGCGGAGATGTTCGGGATCTTGCCCTCTTCGAGGATCGGCACGGCGGTCTTGGACTCACCGGAGAAGGCCGGGCCGATGACCGCGACCATCTTGTCCGAGATCACCTTGGGAGCGACGGCCGTTGCCTGCTCCGCCTTGCCCTGCGTGTCGTAGTCGGTGAACTCGATCTTGTTGGCCGGGTTGGTCGCGTTGTACTGATCGAACGCGAGCTTGGCGCCGTTGTGGATGTTGATACCCAGTTGCTTGTTGGCGCCCGTGAGGTCTCCCATGAAGCCGACCTTCACCGTGCCGCCACCAGCGGCGGCGCCTGTCGAGGAGGAGCTCTTGCACCCGGAGACTGCCAGAACCAGCGTGCTCGCCAGGACCAGAACCTGGGCCTGACGCGAGAACTTGCGCATGTAGTGACCTCTCTCGTCGTTGCTTGGTTGCGCGGTTGGGTCGATCTTGTACCTAACCGGCGAAAATAACTTGCGAGCGTGCGGAACTGTGGGCGAACGTTACCGAGGTCTGGTGTCGGGCGCATGCCTCCCGGATTACATTCCGGTCACGCATGCAGCGCTCAGCGAGGGTCGTTCGGGTGCGTGTGGGGCACCTGTCGAAGCCCGACCCGCGACTCGCGACCGGGGAACGGCACGCGGTATTGGCACAGGTCGCAGTTCATCCGGATGTCGCCGGCGATCGCTTCGCGGTAGCGGTCCGCGACGACCGCGATCACACCAGGGTGATCGCCCAGCACCTCGGTGATGACCGCCGCCCCCGCCGCGCGCGCCTCCTCGTCGACGGCGATCTGGAAATTGCCGGGCGACAGGAAAAAGGGCACGACAGCCACCCGGGTCGCGCCGACCACAAGCAGCCGGTGCACGGCCTGGGCCGGCGTGGGCGAGGTCGCGGACGCAAAGGCCGCCACCACTTCTTCGTACGACCGGCCTTCCCACAGGATCCGCGCGACCTTGCACACCTCGGCGTTGGCGTCGGGGTCGGCCGCGCCGGCGGAGGCGATGACGACGGAGTCACCCGCGCCGATGCCCGCCTCGCGGAGACGGTCGTCGACGGCCTCGACGATCCGCGGATCGGGCCACAGTGGCCGCCCGTACGCGATCCGCAGCGCCGGATGCAAGACCTCCGCCGCCTGGATCGAGCCGGGCACGTCACCCTTGGAGTGCGACGCCGCGATCAGAAGAGTCGGTACGACGACCAGATCGGTGACACCCGCAAAAGCCAGTGCAGCAAAGGCTTCCGCGAGCGACGGCCCCGAATTGTCGACGTACCCGATGTGCACGTCCGTGCCGAGTGCCACC
>JAVEEB010000105.1 GCA_030840665.1 Frankiaceae bacterium
GAGGCGACCGCCCAGCCCGCCTCGCTCGCCGCGATCGCGATTGCCGCCACGTACGTCAGCACCGCGAACACTCTCGCGAATCTCATCCATGCCCCCTTGTCCCGTTTGTGACGTTACCTGAGGCCCCCGACGGGTGCCGCTCGATTTCCCGCCGTAACGGTTGATAGGCCTGCCCAATCCGGCGCGCGACGAACGTCCGGGAGCCTCGTCCCGGCACGAAAAAGCGCCCGGCCGCAATGGCCGGGCGCTGTGATCTCTTGCGGTCCTGACGGGACTTGAACCCGCGACCTCCGCCTTGACAGGGCGGCGAGCACTCCAACTGCTCCACAGGACCTTGCTGTCGTGCACGTGCACAGACACCAGGGTGTCCGTCGTACCCCCAACGGGATTCGAACCCGTGCTACCGCCTTGAAAGGGCGGCGTCCTAGGCCACTAGACGATGAGGGCGGGCCGGTCAGCCTGCACACCGTCGGCGCGCCTGCCGTCGGAGAACGGTAGCAGCCTACCCGAGGGTCTGTCCCGGCGCCCAATCGGGCGGGCATCTACGGCAACGCCGCAGCCCGCCGGGTGGGCCGATTGGTCGGCGGCGGGTCGGCCGAGGCGGTCGGCGACCCGGCCGCCGAGCCGGAAGGCAAGCCGCTGAAAGGTGACTGTGTGACGGGTGACTCCGAGGTGCTCGGGGTCGGCGCGGGCGAGGCCGGGGGCGCGGTCGGCGGGGTGGGCAGCGGCGTTCCGGGGATGTGGAGCTCGGTCGCCGCAACGGCATGGCGCTGGATGTCCACGGAGGTCAGGCCGAGGCCGCCGAGCTCCAGGTTGTCGTACGCCACCAGCTTTTTCGTCGTCGGATCGAAGTAGAGGACGGACAGGTCGAGCGGGGTCGGGGTCGTGTGCTCCAGGCCGCGCAAGCCGGCGCCGCCCGTCGACCCCTGCACGAGGAATTCGGTGCCGTCGTGCATCTCCTCGCGCCGCTGATGGGTGTGGCCCGCGAGCACCAGCGGGACCCGCCCGAACAGGGGGGTGGCGGCCGGCGGCTCGTGGACTACGACGAGGTCCGCCCCGGGCGGGCGGTCCGGGGTCGCGCCGTAGGCCGCGGCGAGCCGTTCGCCCTGCTGGGTGAGGGCGGTTGCCTGCTCCTCCGCCGTCATGGGAGTCGTCTGATCCGGCGTGAACATCGGGTCCCCGGAGCCGGCCATCCGCAGCCCGGCGACCGTCTTCACGCTGTCGTCCAGGACGACCACGTTCGGCATGGCGCGCAGTGCCGCCTCGGTGCTCGCGGAGTCGTGGTTGCCGCGTACGAAAACGTACGGAACCGGCAGGCTGCGGATGGGCGCGTACAGCTCGTTCTCGATGTCGAAGCCGTGGTCGCTCATGTCGCCGGCGTCGACGACCGCCGCGACACCGAACTGTGTGACCACAGACTTGATGACGTCGAAGGCGGCAGTGTTGTCGTGGATGTCGGACACGAACAGCACGCGAATCGTGAGGTCGCTCGGGGCCTTCGGCAGGGCACTGGTGACGTCGTACAACTTGGACACGTTCGTCACGATCTTCGACAGTTCCTGTCCGTACTGCGTGAAGTTCGTCTGCAGGTCCTCGACGTTGCCGATGGCCGCCGGAGCAAGGGCCAGCAGACCGGTGTACGTGGGGGTCGCCAGCGCGTGGTCGCGCCAGGTGACGCGCGCGAACACGGCGGTCGCGAGGAGCGCGCTGATGGTGACAGCGACGCCGACCGCGATGTCCCGGAACCGTCGATACACCAGCCAGGTAAGGAGAATGCTGCCCGCGAGCGCGACGAGCGCCGTCTTGATCGCGAGGTGGATGAGCCCGTGCTTCACGCCGCGCGTGACGTCGCCTTCGAGCGAGTCGAGCAGCCGCGGGTTGCTGAACAGCTGGCGCACGTCGTCGGGGCGCACCTGATCGACGGTGACGTTGAGTTGCAGCGGGCCGTCGTGCGTGTCGAGGCCGAGGGCACCTAGCGGCGGCACGTTGACGCGGGTGTCGCCGAGCGCCGCCGGCCTCAGGCTCAGGGTCGTGTCCACGGGGCCGAGCCGCTGGGCGACCGACCCGAACAGCATGATGGCCACGGTCGCGCCGAAGAGCGCGACGCACGCGCGCCACGTCCGGCGTGCATAGCGATGCCGCGCGAACCGGGTGAGCTCCTCCCGGACCGTGGCCGTGACGAGCGAGTCCGGGCTCAGCGCAGCCGGGTCGACGGGCGGGTCATCGATCAAAACAGGGTCGCGTTCTTCGGGGCGAGGCCGCGCAGCGCGTCGTAGTCGACGACAACGCAGCCGATCCCGCGGGCCTTCGCGAGGGTGCGGGCCTGCGGCTTGATCTCCTGCGCGACGTAGATACCGCGGACGGGGCGAAGCAGCGGGTCGAGGTCGAGGCGCTCCAGGTACCGGGCGAGCTGCTCGACGCCGTCGATGTCGCCCTTTCGCTTGATTTCGATCGCGACGGCTTGGCCGTTGGCGTCGCGGCAGAGGAGGTCCACGGGTCCGATATCGGTGGGGTACTCCCGGCGTAGGAGTGACAGTCCCGTTTCGATGGCGCCGCACCGGTCCGCCAGCAGGACCTGTAGGTGCGCCTCCACGCCGTCCTTCTGCAGGCCGGGATCGACGCCGAGCTCGTGGCTGGAGTCGTGGAAGACCTCGTCGATGAGGATCTGGAGCTCCTCGCCGGCCTTGTTGGTGATCCGCCAGACCCCGTCGGCCTCCTTGAGGACGCAGGGCGGGCTCATCCAGTTGAGAGGC
>JAVEEB010000138.1 GCA_030840665.1 Frankiaceae bacterium
GGCGGCGTCGTGCGCGACCCGGCCGTCCGCGCCGAGGCTGTTCGCGGCGTGGCACGATCGGCCGCAACGTTCGGTCTCGGAGTGCGGGGAGTCACCGCGAGCCCGCTACCGGGGCCTGCGGGGAACGTGGAGTACTTCCTCTGGCTGTCCGCGGGCGCGCCGCCGCTCGACGACGAGGCGCTCGACATCGCAATCACCGAAGGGCCCTCATGACCTCGCGTCGCATGTTGCTGGTCGTCCACACGGGGCGGGCCGATGCGCGTGACACTGCGGCCGCCGCGAGCGCACGGTTGCGCGAAGCCGGCATCGAGGTGCTGGTCCTGGGCGACGAGGCCGGCGACATGCGCCTGCCGGACGTCGAGGTCGTCCCAGCCGAGCCGGAGAGCGTCGTCGGCAGCGAGCTCGTCCTGGTGCTGGGAGGGGACGGCAGCCTCTTGCGGGCCGCGGAGCTCGCACGCCCGTCGGGCACCCCCATCCTCGGAGTCAATCTCGGCCGGGTCGGCTTCCTGGCGGAGACCGAGCAGGCCATGCTGCCCGCCACGATCGAACGCATCATCCGTGGCGACTACGGCGTCGAGGACCGGCTCACCGTGGACGTGACGGTTGCGACCAGGGACGGACAGACTGCCAGCGCCTGGGCCCTGAACGAGGTGTCGCTCGAGCGAGCGGACCGTAAGGGCCTCCTGGAGTTCGTGCTGGCGGTCGACGGGCATCCGCTGTCGCGGTGGGGCGGCGACGGCGTGATCGTGGCGACGCCAACCGGGTCGACCGCGTACGCGTTTTCGGCCGGCGGCCCCGTGCTGTGGCCGGCTATCGAAGCCCTCCTGGTCGTGCCCATCGCCGTCCATGCGCTGTTCAACAGGGCACTGGTGGTGGCGCCGGATTCCGTCGTGGCGGTCGAGGTGAGCGAGTCGACCGGGGCCAACGGGCTGCTGATGTGCGACGGCCGGCGGTACTTGCCGCTCGAACGGGGAGCCCACGTGGAGATCCGGCGCGGCACCCAGCCGGTCAGGCTGGCGCGGCTCTACGACGCTCCCTTCACAGACCGGCTCGTCCGCAAGTTCGCCCTTCCCGTTGCGGGATGGCGTGGCTGACCTCGCCTGATCCGGGCCCACGTCCACAGCTTCGTGCGCGCCGCGCGGCCCACGTCGCCCCCGGCGGCTACCGTGCAGACCATGCTCGAGGAAATGCGCATCCAGGGTCTCGGCGTCATCGACGACGCCGTGCTGGAGTTCGCCCCGGGGCTGACAGTGGTCACGGGCGAGACCGGAGCCGGCAAGACCATGGTCGTCCAGGGGCTCCAGCTTCTGTTCGGTGCGCGTGCCGACGGTGGTCTCGTTCGATCGGGCGTCGATCGGGCGTCCATCGAGGGGCGTCTTCGCGTCCCCGTGACCGGAGCCGTTGCCGACCGCGTCCAGGATGCCGGGGGCGTGGTCGACGACGGAGGGCTCGTCCTGCTGCGCACCGTTCTGGCTGAGGGTCGCTCCCGCGCGCATGTCGGTGGCCGGGCCGTTCCCGTCGGCGTCCTGGGTGATCTGTCCGACCACCTGCTCGCCGTCCACGCGCAGTCCGACCAGCGGCGCCTCTTGCGGTCCAGCGAGCAACTGGACGCCCTGGATCGCTACGCCGGCGACGCGCTTATTGAGACGCGCTTGGCGTACGAGACCGCCTTCGACCTCTACGGCGAAGTGGCGCTCAGGCTGACAACCCTCGTGGACGAGGCGCGGGATCGCGCCCGCGAGGCGGACCTGTTACGCCACGGCCTTGCGGAAATCGAGCGCGTGGCCCCCGTCCTGGGTGAGGACGCCGAGCTCGCCGTGGAGATGGCCCGGCTCAGCCACGCCGACGAGATCGCCGCCGGGACCACCCGTGCGGGCGAGGCACTCGTGGGCGGCGACGGCGCGGTCAGCGATGTCGATGCGCTCACGCTCGTCGCCCAGGCCCGGCGCCTCCTCGAGCCGCTGCGAGTGCACGACCCGGCCGTATCGGCGCTCGCTGATCGGCTCGCCGAGGTCACGTACCAGCTCACGGATGTCGCCTCGGACATCGCTGCGTACGCCACGGCCCTCGACACCGACCCGCTACGACTGGCAGCCGCCCATGATCGGCAGGCGGCGCTCACCGACCTCACCCGGCGGTACGCGGGCGATCTGGCCGGCGTCATCGACTGGGCACAGCAATCGGCGCTGCGGCTGGCCGCCCTCGAGTCGGACGACGAGAGCATCGAAGAGTTGCGTGCCCGGAGTGCGCAGCTCCGCACGGACTTGTCTCGGCTGGCTTCGACGCTCTCGGGGCTGCGCCAGGAAGCGGCCGCCCGATTCGGCGCCGCGGTGACGACCGAACTCGCCGGTCTCGCCATGCCCAAAGCCCTCATCGCCGTCACCGTCTCCCAGGTCCAGGACCCTCGGGGCCTCGACGTGGACGGCAATTGCCTGCGCTTCACGAGATCCGGCGTCGACGACGTGGAGATCCAGCTGGCGGCGCACCCTGGGGCAGGACTGCGCGCGGTCGCCAAGGCCGCCTCCGGCGGTGAGCTCTCGCGCGTGATGCTTGCCATCGAAGTGATCTTCGCCGGCGCCACGTCGATCCCGACGTACGTGTTCGACGAGGTGGACGCCGGCGTCGGCGGTAAGGCCGCGGTCGAGGTGGGCAGACGCCTGGCGCAGCTCGCGCGCACGTCACAGGTCATCGTGGTCACGCACCTTCCGCAGGTCGCCGCCTTTGCGGATCGGCACCTGCGGGTCCTGAAGAACGACGACGGCGTCGTAACCCGCACCAGCGTCGTGTGTCTCGATGGAGCCGGTCGCGTCGACGAGCTGTCGCGCATGCTCGCGGGCCTCGAGGCGTCCGCGCTCGCCCACGGCCACGCGGAGGAACTGCTCCAGCTTGCGGCGGTCTCCAAGGCGCCGTGAGGGCGCCCGGTCGCGTTCGCCGATCTGACACGATGCACCGATGAAGCTAGGCGATCTGCGACGGAACCGGCAACCCGGCTTACCGGGCATCGTCGGCACCGTGCGTATCGATCGTCGTACAAAGAATCTCGCGCACCGCCTCAAGGCGGGCGAGATTGCCGTGATCGACCACGTCGACCTCGATCGGGTGGCTGCGGAGTCGCTCGTCACCAAGCACCCGGGGGCCGTGGTGAATGCTGCCGCCAGCATCAGCGGTCGTTATCCAAACGTCGGCCCGCAGATCCTGCTGGACGCCGGCATCCCACTCATCGATCACGCGGGCGCGTCGCTGTTCGGTGCGCTGCGGGACGGCGACGTATTGCGCATCGACGGGGAGGCGATGTTCGTCGGGGCACGCGAGGTCGGCAGCGGCGTCGTACAAAATGAGGAGACGGTTGGTGCGGCGACGGCCGAGGCGCGCGCGAACCTGTCGCTGCAGATCGAGGCATTCGCGGCGAACACGATCGACTATCTGAGACGCGAACGCGACCTGCTCCTGGACGGCGTCGGCGTCCCCGATATCAAGACGCGTATCGACGGTCGTCAGGTGATGATCGTCGTGCGGGGCTATCACTACCTTGAAGACATCCGCGCGCTGCAGCCCTATCTGCGCGACTACCGACCAGTGCTCATCGCCGTCGACGGGGCAGCAGATGCCCTGTTGGAGTTGGGTTTCAAGCCCGATCTGATCGTCGGGGACATGGACTCCGTGGGCGATGCGGCGTTGTGCTGCGGCGCGGAGATCGTGGTGCATGCGTATCCGGACGGGCGCGCACCAGGTCTGGAACGCGTGCAGGCGCTCGGACTCGATGCGGTCCTGTTCCCCGCGTCGGCGACCAGCGAGGACATCGCGATGCTGCTCGCCGATGAGAAGGGCGCCACCCTCATCGTCGCTGTCGGTACGCACGCGACACTCGTCGAGTTTCTCGACAAGGGTCGCGAAGGGATGGCCAGCACGTTCCTGACCAGGTTGCGCGTCGGCGGCAAACTCGTCGACGCCAAGGGGGTGAGCCGGCTCTACCGAGGCCGCATTCGCGCCGGTTCCCTGCTGGCGTTGGTTTTTGCGACCATCGTGACGCTCATCGCCGCGGTATGGGTCTCGCCCGTCGGCCAGGTGTATCTGACGGTGCTGCACGACAGGTGGAGCTCGTTCCTCTTCTGGGTGCGCGGGCTCTTCTCGTGACGGTGGCTATTGGTGGCACGCCCATCGCGTGCTGGATGATGGGCGTCTGCGGACGCTGCGATGCTCGTGAGGAGGTGGCACTGTGATCGATTTTCGGTACCACATCGTGTCGATCGTTGCCGTTTTCCTTGCACTGGCACTAGGTCTCGTCCTCGGTACGGTGGCTATCGATCCGTTGATCGTCCGAGACCTCAAGGGCCAAGTCACGAAGCTGGTGAACGACAAGAGCGGCCTGCAGGGGGATGTCGAATCGTTGCGCGCACAAGCCGCCAACGGGACGGCGTTCGCGCGGGCGGCCACGGTGCCCCTGGTCAAGGATCAACTGGCGGGCCGCAGCCTCGTCGTCGTCAGCTTGCCCGGTGTGCCGGCGGGGATGCGGGACGACATGCTCGGGTTGCTCGACCAGGCCGGCGCACACGTGACAGCGCGGGTGACGTTGTCCGATCGGTATGCCGACCCCACACAGGACGCGCTGCTCGAGGCGACGGTGACGGCGGCCACTCCGGCGGGTGTCATCCTCAGCGGCACGACACCGTCGCAGCGGGCGGGCGAACTCTTGGCGTCCGTGCTGACGAGGCGGACCGATCTGCCCAGCAGCCCGTCCACCAGCCCGTCCAGCAATCCGCCAACCGCGGCTGGCGTCCCCTCGATCGCCACGCACCCGACCCGATCCACGGGCGCGACGGTGATCGCAACCGCGAGTCCGACACGGACGCCCACCCCTGTCGCGACGCCGCCCGAGCCGGTCGGCACGATCTCTCGTGTCCTCGAGGCCTACCGGACGGCCGGCCTGCTGAGCATCGACGCCC
>JAVEEB010000168.1 GCA_030840665.1 Frankiaceae bacterium
TCCGGCGCAGCAGGCTGCCCGCGCCGCTGCACCTGGCCCTCACGCTGGCGACGTATGCGGCGGTGCCCGCGCGGGAGCGCCTGGGCGTCGCGCTCGCGGCCCTGCGGCTCGCCCGCGTGGACGTCACGAAGGCCGCGACGGACGAGGAGACCTTCGGATCGTGGCTCGCGCGCCACGGCCAGTCCCCGCGCGCCGTCGAGGCGCTGTGGTCGTTGATCACCGTGGCGACACTCAACATTTCGCCCGACGAGGCCTCGCTCGCGCTGGCGGCGATGGTGTTTCAAACGGGCTTGTTCGGCGACGCGGCTGCGGCCGACATCGGGCTGCCCGGCGCGCCGCTCGGCCTGCTGCACGGCCATGCCGGAGCCGTCGCGCTGGCCGCGGCCGGCGTCGACGTACGCCTGGGTGCGCGCGTGCACTCGCTCGTGACCGGGCCGACGCGCGGGCCCGTGGTCCACACGGACGACGGCGGGCTCGAGGCCGACGCGGTCATCCTCGCCGTGCCGCACGACGTCGCCGCGGGGCTGCTCCCGCCAGGGTCGACAGGTGCGGAAGGGCTCCGGATGTCGCCCATCATCAATGCACACGTGGTTTTCGACCGGCGCGTGCTGGCCGAACCGTTCGCCGCACTGCTCGGCGGCGACCTGCAATGGGTCTTCGACCGCACGGCCATCAGCGGGTTGCCCAGCGGCCAGTACCTGGCCGCGTCGATCTCGGCGGCCGACGGGCTCATCGGTCTGCGTACCCACGAGTTGCGCGAGCGGCTCCTCCCGCAATTCGTCGCGGCCTTCCCCGACGCCGCCTCGGCCGAGGTGCTCGACTTCTTCGTCACGCGGGAGCCGGCCGCCACGTTCCGGCAGGCCGCCGGCACCGCGAAGCTGCGCCCGGGACCCGTGACCGCGACGCCCGGGGTCTACCTGGCGGGGGCGTGGACGGCCACCGGCTGGCCCGCGACGATGGAGGGCGCAGTCCGGAGTGGGACGATGGCTGCAACCGCGGCCCTCGCCGAGCGCGCCGCCCACGACTCGCCGTCGGACCCGGAGGGGGCTCGCGCATGACCAACGGCCTTCCCGTCGCCCTCGCCGCGGCGCGCGACCTCGTCGCCCCTGCCCTGCGAAACGCCGTCGAACAGCTCCCGTCGCCGCTCATCCGCCAGGTCGCCGGCTACCACCTGGGGTGGCTGGACGAGCACGGCGACGAACGCTCGGGCGATTCCGGCAAGGCCTTGCGCCCCGCACTGGCCGTCCTGTCCGCGCGGGCGGTCTTCGCCGCCCCCGCCGTCGCGGTCCCCGCGGCGATCGCGGTGGAGCTCGTCCACAACTTCTCCTTGCTCCACGACGACCTGATGGACGGCGACAAGGAGCGCCGCCACCGGCCGACCGCGTGGACCTTGTACGGCGACTCGGCCGCCATCCTCGCCGGCGACGCCCTCCTGGCGCTGGCCCAGCAGGTGCTGTTCGAGGTGGAGGGGGAGCGGGCGCTCCAGGCGAGCCGCCGGCTGACGAACGCCACGCAGGAGCTCATCCGGGGTCAGGTCGAGGACCTCGCGTTCGAGCGGCGGGCCGACGTCTCCGTCGCCGAGGTCTTGTCGATGGTGGCCGGCAAGACAGCGGCCCTGCTCGCCTGCTCGGCCGCCCTCGGCGCGGTCCTCGCGGGCGCACCCCCCGCGGCCGTCGCGGCCCTCGACGCCTTCGGGCACGAGCTCGGGATGGCCTTTCAGCTCGTCGACGACCTGCTCGGGATCTGGGGCCACCCGGAAGTCACCGGCAAGCCGGTCCTCGCCGATCTGCGGGCGCGCAAGAAGAGCGTCCCGGTCGTCGTGGCCCTCAACGCGGACGGCGCCAGTGGCGACCGCCTGCGCGCGCTCTTCGCGGCGGGGGGCCCGGACGGCGAGGAGGAGGTCGCCCTGGCGGCCAAGCTGATCGAGGACGCCGGAGCCCGCGAATGGACGACGGTCGAGGCCCGCGCCCGCCTCAACGCCGCGGTCGCGGAGCTCGACGCGTACGACTTCGACCCGTCGGTGCGGGCCGAGCTGGCCGACGTCGCCCGGTTCGTGGCGGCCCGGGAGCTGTAAAGCAGGCGGGCCATTAATCGTTAGATGCATGCGCCATGCATGTGTTATGGTTGCGTTGTGCATACATCTAATTCGCCGGACACGGACGAGCAGCGCATCGCTTCGGCGCTGATCGCCGTGATGACCGGCCTCAAGGTCCAGATGAGCCGGGCGGGCCACGACTTCGCGCCCGCCTTCGTCCTGTATCGCGTGGCCGAGCAAGAGCCGGTGCGGGTCTCGGACCTCGCCGTGTGCTGCGGCCTCGATCCGTCGACCGTGAGCCGGCACGTGAAGACGCTCGAGGACCAGCAATTCGTCGCCCGCACCGTCGATCCTGAGGATCGCCGGGCCTCGCGGGTAGGACTGACCGACGGGGGCCGTGCCTACATCGCGACCCTCACTACCGCTCGCGCGCAACTGCTCAGCGACGCGCTCGCCGACTGGCCGGTCGACGACCGCCGGCAATTCCTTCGCCTCACCCAGCGGCTCGCCGCGTCCCTTGCCCAGCCCCCAATTTCCACCAGTTCGGAGCCGTCATGACCACCGAAGCACAAACGGGTGCCCCTCAGCCGCCCGTGCACGCCGGTCCGCCCGCAGCCCTCACGCACGCCCAGATCAAGGTCGTGGTGTGGGCCGTCATGGCCGGGATGCTGCTCGCGGCCCTCGACATGAGCATCGTCGGCACCGCGCTGCCGACGATCGTGTCGCAACTCAACGGCCTCAACTCGCTCTCCTGGGTCGTGACCGCGTACCTGCTGACCTCGACCGCGGTGACACCCCTGTGGGGCAAGCTGTCGGACCTCTACGGCCGGCGGCTGGCGTTCCAGTCCACGATCGGCATCTTCCTGCTGGGGTCGGCTCTCGCCGGCCTGAGCCAGAACATGCCGGAGCTCATCGCCTTCCGCGCACTGCAGGGCATCGGCGGCGGTGGCCTCTTCTCCATCGCGCTCGCCATCATCGGCGACGTCATCCCGCCCCGCGAGCGCGGCCGCTATCAGGGCTACTTCGGCGCGGTCTTCGGCACGTCGTCCGTGATCGGCCCGCTGCTCGGCGGCCTGTTCACCGACACGATCGGCTGGCGCTGGATCTTCTACATCAACCTGCCGATCGGTGCCGTCGCGCTCTACATCATCACGACCGCGCTGAACACCCCGCCCGTCCGCCGCGAACACACCATCGACTACGCCGGTGCCGGCGCCATCGTGGCCGCGGTCACGTCGCTGGTGCTCTACCTGACGCTCGCCGGGAAGAACGCCGAGTGGACCAAGCCGCAATACCTGCCGCTGGTCATCGGGTTCTTCGTGCTGACGGTCGCGTTCGTCCTCATCGAACGCCGGGCCGCCGAGCCGATCCTGCCTATGCGGCTCTTCCAGCGCTCCATCTTCACCGTGGCCAGCATCTACTCGTTCCTGGCCGGCGTTGCGATGTTCGGTGCGGTCATCTTCCTGCCGGAGTACCTGCAGGTCGTGAAGGGCATGTCCGCCACCGAATCGGGCCTCGCGCTGATCCCGATGGTCGTCGGCATCGCCGGGCTGTCGATCGTTGCCGGTCGGCTCGTCAGCAAGACGGGGCGCTACAAGGTCTGGCCGATCGCGGGCGCCATCATCCTCGTCGTCGGCATGTTCGACCTGGCGCACCTGCGGGTCAACACGCCTTACTGGCAGATCGCACTCGGCGCGTTCATCGTCGGCACCGGGCTCGGCTTCACCATGCAAACCTTGATGGTCGCTGTGCAGAACGACGTCGAGTACCGCGACATGGGCACCGCGACGAGCGGCATCACGTTCTTCCGCCAGATCGGCAGCGCGCTGGGCGTGGCGCTGCTCGGCTCGATCCTGTCCAGCCGGCTCGTGCACTACCTGGGCGCCAACGTGCCGGTCGGCGTGAAGCTGCCGGACGTCAGCAAGCTCGACGCGATCAAAGGCATCACGGATCCGGTCGTCAAGGGGTACGTGCTGAGGTCATTCGCGTCGGCGCTCGACGACGTGTTCCTGGTCGGGGTCCCGTTCGTCGTGATCGCCCTCGTGGTGGCGCTGTTCCTCAAGGAGATCCCGCTGCGTTCGGGGGCCGCGCCCGCGGCTGCCCAGGACGATGCGGACGTCGAGGTCGTGGCCGCCGGTCACTGACCCGACCGACGCCCCGTCAGAAGGCCCGCCGCGACATGCGGCGGGCCTTCGTCGTACAAGAAGGCAGTTGTTCCATCGTCTAATCTGCACAGGTGTCCACCACCCGTCTCTCGCTGCCTGCCCTCTACGCGTCCGGCCAGCGGTCGTACTCGTTCGAGTTCTTTCCGCCCAAGACCCCGGAGGGCGAAGCGGCCCTCTGGACCGCGATCGGGGAGCTCGAGCCGCTGCGCCCGACCTTCGTGTCGCTCACGTACGGCGCCGGGGGTTCGACGCGCGAGATGAACGTCCGGGTCACCGGGCGCATTGCCAGCGAGACGTCGCTGATCCCCGTCGGTCACCTGACTTGCGTCGGGGCCACCCGCGAGGAGGTGGCGGACGTCATCCGTCAGTACGGCGAGGCGGGCGTCCACAACATCCTCGCTCTCCGCGGGGACCCGCAGGGCGGCGTGGGGGAGCAGTGGCAGGCCCACGAGGGTGGCATGTCGTACGCGGTGGATCTCGTGAAGCTCCTCGCCGAGATCGGGGGCTTCTCGGTGGGCGTCGCCGCGTTCCCGGAGAAGCATCCCGAGGCCACCGATCTCGAGGCAGACGCGCTGCGGCTGGTCGAGAAGTTCGACGCCGGCGCGGAGTTCGCGGTCACGCAGTTCTTCTTCGAGGCGAGGCACTACTTCGCACTCGTCGAGCGGGTGCGCGCCCTCGGCAGCGACAAGCCGATCCTGCCGGGCATCATGCCGGTGACGAACGTCGCGCAGATCGAACGGATGGCGCAGCTGTCCGGCGCCGCGATGCCCGAATGGCTGACCACGCGGCTGCGCGCCGCCCAGGACGACCCGCACGAGGTTCGTGCGATCGGCGTCGAGGTCGCCATCGACCTGTGCCGCGAACTGCTCGACGGCGGCGCGCCGGGCCTGCACTTCTACACGCTCAACCGGTCCACCGCGACGCGGGATATCTATGCGGGGCTAGGTCTCGCGGCCGTCTGATCCGGTCACACCTCCGCGGAACCGGGGTGGGGGAGTCCCACGTCCAACGCGCATGGACACCTCTCGCAGGATCACCGTCGCGGCAACCGCGTTGGCCGCCACCGCCGTACTCATCGCCGTGTACGCCCTCGGACAGTCCGGGGCTCACGCGACGTCGGCAACCGTCACGCCCGCTCCCTCACCCACGTCCGGCCCGAGCTCGGCCGCGCCGGCGATCTCGGTTGCCGGCCTCGGCAAGGTGTCCGGCACCCCGGACATCCTCTCGCTCTCGCTCGGCGTGGAGGTGCGCGCCGCGAACGTCTCGGCCGCCATGGATTCCGCGAGCAAGTCGATGCGCGACGTCCTCGCCGCGCTGAAGTCGTCGGGAGTTG
>JAVEEB010000186.1 GCA_030840665.1 Frankiaceae bacterium
GGTGTCCTCCCGCCGTTAGCTCTCACCGAGCTAGTAGTGCTATCGGTAGTGCAGACGGCCCAATCAAGCCATAGGGGAGAGATCACCCATTCGGCCCCACCGCCCGCTCAGCCGGCGGAGTTGATGACGTCCACGAGCGCAGGCATGTCGAGATGCGCGGCCACATGGTCCGCGAGCGCATCGAGGCGCTGCTGGCGGGCGTCTGCGAAGGCCACGGGGCTGGGCCGGAACTGGCGCCCCGCCGCGGCCGCGACCTCCGTGAGGAATGCCCGGCGGAACTCGTCGTTCTCCAGGACTCCGTGCCATACGGTCCCCCACGTGTTGCCCGCTCGGCACCCCTCCGGCCCGTCGGCGGTGGTGAACAGCGCGTCGCCGCCATCTGCGGTCACCAGCCCGTGATGGATTTCGTACGCCGACACGCGCGCCCCGTCGGTCGTCACGCCGGTCGGGCGGCCCAACGTCTTGTCCGCGGCGAAGCGAGTCCTGACGGGCAACAGGCCGAGCCCCGCCACCGATCCGCGCCCGCTCTCCACGTCGTCCGTGATCGTCCCGCCGAGCATCTGGTAGCCGCCGCAGACACCGAGCACGGGCCGGCCTTTCGCGGCGCGGTCGGTGAGCGCCGCCGCGAGCCCGCGGTCGCGCAGCCACTGCAGGTCCGCGACGGTCGCCCTTGTCCCGGGCAGCACCACGAGGTCGGCATCCGCGACATCGACGGGTGCGGTCGTGAACCGCACCGACACGTTCGGCTCGGCCGCCAGGGCATCGATGTCGGTGAAGTTGGAGATGCGGGGCAGGCGGATGACCGCGACGCGCAGCGCGTCGGCGTCCGCGCTGTCGGCGTACGACCCGAGATCGAGCGAATCCTCGACGTCGAGCCACAGCCCGTCGAGCCACGGCAGGACGCCGTACACGGGCCTTTTCGTGAGCTCTGTCAGGCGATCCAGCCCCGGCCGAAGCAGGCGAACGTCACCCCGGAACTTGTTGATGACCCAGCCGCGGATGAGCGCTTGGTCGGCCGCGTCGAGCAGGGCGAGCGTCCCGTACAGCGAGGCGAAAACGCCGCCGCGGTCGATGTCACCGACCACGATGACGGGCAGCTGCGCGGGTTGTGCGAGCCCCATGTTGACGATGTCCGTGTCGCGCAGGTTGATCTCGGCCGGACTGCCGGCGCCCTCGCAGATCACGACATCGAACCGCGCGCGCAGGTCCGCCAGCGACTCCAGGGCGACGGCGCGCAACTGCGGTGCCAGGTCGCGATAGGAGAGCGCGTCGACGTCGGCGAAGGGCCTGCCGCGCACCACGACCTGCGACGTGTGGTTGCTGCCGGGCTTGAGGAGCACCGGGTTCATCGCGGCCTCTGCGTCGACGCCGGCCGCCGCCGCCTGCATCGCCTGCGCGCGGCCGATCTCCGCGCCGTCTGCGGCTACGACGGAGTTCAAGGACATGTTCTGGGCTTTGTACGGCGCCACCCGGACACCCTGGCGCGCCAACCAGCGGCACAGGCCCGCCACCAGCACCGTCTTCCCCGCGTCGCTGGACGTGCCGGCGACGAGCAGTGCGCCCTTCACCGGCGATGCTTGCGCAGCGCAACGACGGTAGCCAGGACGGCGGCGGCGGTGCCGATGCTGCGCGACAACCGCACGGCGCGCGCGATGTCAGCGATGGCCGGCGCGGGGCCGTCACCGAGGGCGGGCCGCGCTTCGGTGTGCCCGTCGTACGTGTTGGTGCCGCCCAGCGAAACGCCGAGCGCCCCGGCGAACGCCGCCTCGCACTGGCCGGCGTTCGGGCTCGGGTGCCGCGCCCCGTCGCGCGCCCAGATGTTGCGCGCCCGCAGGCGCGACCCGCCGGCGGACGGCGCGAGCAGGACGGCGAGGACGGCGGTCACGCGCGCGGGCACGTAGTTGAGAACGTCGTCGAGCTTCGCGGCCGGTTTGCCGAAGCGTTCGTACCGTTCGTTGCGGTAGCCGACCATCGCGTCCAAGGTGTTGACCGCGCGATAGAACAGCAGGCCGGGCACGCCGGCCACGGCCCCCCAGAGCAGCGGGGCAACGACGGCGTCGGACGTGTTCTCCGCGACCGACTCGACGACGGCCCGCGCGACCTCCTCCGAGGACAACCCTGAGGGGTCACGGGCGCAGAGCGAACGCAGGCCCTCGCGGGCGGCCTCGAGATCCCCGGCTTCCAGGGACCGCTGCACGTCGGTCGCCGCCCGGCGCAGGCCTGCGCCACCCCCGACCACCCAGGGCGCGGTGGCCACGACGGCGGTGCGCCTCAGCGGCGACCGCGCCCGCCGGGTCGCGCGGCGGCCGAGCAGTGCCATCGGGAGCGTCGTGCTGGCGAGGAATCCCACGCCGTCGGTGAGTGAGGCGGCGTACACGGCGCGTTCGTGGGCGGCGGCCCACTGGCCGAACAGTGCGACCGGGTGACCGCGGCGCGGGTCGCGGATGAGCGCATCCAGCGCCGCCCCTGACGCGAGGCCGACGGCGAGGGCGAGACGGCGCGGCATGTCGCCAGCGTAGAGGCGGGGTGCTACCTGGCTGCCGGGGCGCCGTACCGGAGCCCGTCCATCAGCAGGGCGACCATGCGGCGCGCTTGTTCCTTCCACTCCGGCTGGTCACTCATCATGCAGAGCCCGCCGAGCGTGCGCAGGAGGTCGGCGGGGTCGACATCCGACCGAATGGCCCCATCGGCGATCGCCGCGTCGATCATCGACTGCAGGGCGGTCAGCATCTTGGCGCGCATGTCCGCGAACAGTTCGTGATGGCCGACGTCGGAGGCCTGCTTGAGCGTGGCCGCGAGCCCGCGCTTGGACGCGACGTAGTCGACGAAAGCGGTCATCCAGTCCAGGAGCGCGGCGTCTGGCGGCTCCTCGCTGAGCAGCCGCGCCGCGTCCTCACAGACGGTGTCGACGCCGCGGCGGTAGGCCTCGACGACGAGGGCCTCCCGGGTCGGGAAGTGCCGGTACAGCGTGCCGATGCCGACCCCGGCCCGGCGCGCGATGTCCTCGAGCGAGGTCTCCGTGCCGTTCTGGGCGAACGCCTCGATCGCGGCGATGAGCAGAGCGTCCCGGTTGCGCTGGGCGTCCGCGCGCAGCGCTCGCGCCTCGACCGACGTGGTCACCAGAAGTCCCTTTCGACAGTCCCTGAGAAATCACTTGCAAACCGGAGGCGGCCTCCGTATGGTTGTGGAGGCGCCCTCCGCTTTCTCCATCATCCACCTAGAGGTACCAAAATGCCACCAGAACTGCTCGACTCCCGTCCTGTGCAGCCGGCCCGCCGTTCGCGCGCCCTGCCCGTCATCGTCCTCGCCCAGCTCATGGTCGTCCTCGACGCCACCATCGTGAACATCGCGCTGCCCAGCATCCAGTCCGCGCTGTCGTTCACCCGCGCCGAGCTCTCCTGGGTCATCAACGCCTACGCGCTCACCTTCGGCGGCCTGCTGCTCCTCGGCGCGCGCACCGGCGACCTGTTCGGCCGCAAGCGCACGTTCCTCATCGGCATCGCCGCCTTCACGCTCGCCTCCGTCGCAGGCGGGCTTGCCACCTCCCCGGGCCTCCTCCTCGCCGCACGTGCCGCCCAGGGCATCGGCGCTGCGCTGGCCTCGCCCTCCGCGCTGGCCCTCCTCCTCGTGACGACCCGCGAGGGCGTCGAAAGGACGCGGGCGCTCGCCCTCTACACGGCGGTGTCGATCGGCGGAGCGGCCATCGGCCTCGTCGCCGGAGGCGTCCTCGTCGAGTGGGCCTCCTGGCAGTGGGTCTTCTACGTCAACGTTCCGATCGGCATTGCCCTGCTCGTCCTGGCACGCCGCCACCTGACGGAGACCACCCGCACGCGCGGCCGCGTCGACATCGGCGGCGCACTGACGTCAACCCTCGGCATGGCCGGCATCGTCTACGGATTCACCGAGGCCGCCAACTCCGGATGGAAGGCGACGAGCACGCTCGCCGCCTTCGGTGCGGGCATCGTGATGCTCCTGGCGTTCGTCTTCATCGAGCGCCGCGTCGAGACGCCGATCACACCGCTTCGACTCTTCGCGAGCCGCGACCGCGTCTTCTCCTACCTCGCCCGGCTCGGTCTCGTCGGCGGCATGTTCGGCATGTTCTTCTTCCTCACCCAGTTCCTCACCGGCGTCCTCGGCTACAGCGGCCTCGCGACGGGGCTGGCGTTCCTGCCACTGTCGGCGGCGGTCTTCACGACGTCCCAGCTGACCGCGCGTTTCCTGCTGCCGCGGGTCGGGGCGAAGCGTCTGATGGTGGGCGGCATCACCATCTCCACCACCGCCGTCCTACTGCTCACGCAGCTGCGCAGCACGAGCGGCTATTGGCTGGTTCTGGTGGCGCTCATCCTGTTCGGCATCGGCAACGGCAGCGCCTTCGTCCCGCTGACCGCGGCGTCGCTCGCAGGGGTCGAGCCGGCTGATGCCGGAGCGGCTTCCGGGCTTGTCAACGTCATGCAGCAGGTCGGCGGCGCGCTCGGACTGTCGATCCTCGTCACGGTCTTCGGCGCCGACAACCGCGCCCAGCGGGCCGCCGGGGTCCGCGACCAGGCGGCGCTCTTCGTACACGGCGCAGACCGGGCCTTCGCCGTCGCAGTGGTGATGCTGGTCATAGCAGTGGCCCTCGTCGCCAGCATGCGGTCGACGAGCCGCGTGCGCAGCGACCAGGAGGCGCGCAACCTCGATGACGAGCTCGAGATGGAGCTCGCTCAGGAACTCGTCGCGGACTAGGACTGCCCGAGGCACAACGAAAGGTCCGCCGGTGGGTGTCGTCACCACCGGCGGACCTTTTTCGCCTCGTCATCGGAGCACCTGCGGGTTGCTCCCTCGAGGCGGCTACTGCGGCGGGCCCTCCGCCAACTTGACCGTTGCGCTGTGCGACTGGCCGGCGCTGTCGAGGTAGTGCACGACGACGCTGTCACCCGGCTTGTGCGTGAAAAGTGTTGCTGTCAAGGCTTCCGGGGTATCGACAGCCGTTCCGCCGATCGCGGTGATCACGTCGCCGCTCTGCAGACCGGCCTTCGCAGCGGGGCCGTTGCTGAGCACGCCGGCGACTGCGGCACCCTGCACGCCGTACCCCTGTGCGGATGCGATCTGCACGCCGAGCATCGCGGTGGTGCCGATGTGCACGGTCGCGGAGGCCTTACCTGCCTCGATGTCCGAGGCAATTGCCAGCGCCTGGGTGATCGGGACGGCGAAGCCGTTCGTGTCGTTACTGAACCTGTACGCCGAGCCGGCGGCCGTGTCGATCCCGACGACCTCGCCCTTGACGTTCACCAGCGGGCCGCCCGAATCGCCGGCCTGCACGTTCGCGTTCGTCTGGATCAGGCCGGTCAGCGTCTCGGACGTACCGTTCGACGCGTCGCTGGCCGTGATCTGCTGGTTGACGGCCGTGATGACGCCGCCGGCGTAGCTCGGGGTGCCACCCTTGCCGCCCGCGTTGCCGATCGCGACGACGCCTTGGCCTATTTGGACCGGCGCGGAACTGGTCGTCACGACGGTGAGGCCGGACGCGTTCGTCAGCTGCAACACGGCGATGTCGTGGCTGCGGTCGTACCCCACGACTGTCGCCTTGTACGTCTTGCCGTTGCCGACGTCCGTCACCGAGATCGTGGTCGCGCCACTGATCACGTGGTTGTTCGTCAGCACGAGGCCATTGGCGGTGAGCACCATGCCGGTGCCGGCCGCCTGACCCTGGCCGTAGTTGATGACGGTGTTGATGTCGACGATGCCGGCGTCGACGCGGCTGGCGATCGCTGCGGCGTCCGTCGGTCCAGCGGCTGAGTTGAGGCCAGAGCTTGGGCCGGTCCCACCCGTGCCGCCCGTTCCCGTACCGCCCGTGCCGCCTGCGCCCGTGCCGGCGGAGCCGTTACCCGGCAACACGTCGCCGGGTTGAATGCCCGACGATCCGTCAGGGTTGGTCGGCAGCGGCACCGTGTTGTCGGGAGTAGTGGCGGGGCCGGCCGCTGCCGGCGGCGCGCTTTGGCTTGCGGTGCTACGCCAGTACGAGTGGCCGGCCGCAGCACCGATGCCAGCGCTGGCGATGACGACGGCCGCCGCCATTGCTACGCCGCGCACCTTCTTCGAGGGCCGACGGCGTGCCGGTACCGGTTCCGGCCAACTGGCCGAGCCGGTAGGCGGCGTCCCCGGCATTCCGAACTGGGGGGAGGCGCCTTCCCAGCCCGGGGGCGGAGTCCATCCGGGGGGCGGAGTCCACCCCGGGGGCGGAGTCGAGCCGGGAGGCGGAGTCGAGCCGGGAGGCGGGCCCCACCCGGAAGGGGGAGCCACATCCGGCGGCGGGGTCGAGCCTGGCGCCGAGGCCCAGCTGGGCGCGGGGGTCCAATTGGGCGGCGGCGTCGGGCCCGGTGCACCCTGCCAACGCGGTGCCGAGGCCCACGGCGGCAGATTGCCCGGCGCGTCCTGGGGGGCCGGCCACTGCGGCTGCGGCGTCGGGGGGTGCCACTGGTCGTCCCGAGGCGGCTCCGGGACGTCGTTGCGGGTCGGCTCGGGAATGTCGTCGCGAGTCGGCTCTGGGATTTCGTTGCGAGTCGGCTCGGGCGACTCGTTCTGGTCGATCGGTTCGTCGCTCACGTCGACTCCTTCACACAGTCCTGAATGGCTATGGAAGGGACGATGCGCCGTTGGCCTGGGAACTCCCTGTGCCCGCGCTGAAGACTGCATGTGACCTTGCGTCAGCCATCAACCGGCAAAAATCAAGGGTGTCGGATCCGCACAGAGAGGACTACTCTCCGTGTCGAGAGAGCGCAACTCGTGGGAAAGTGCTGCCGTGGCGAACGCCAGATCCAGTGGCCAGCAGTCGCCCGACCTCACCGGTTCGGTGCACGACGCGGCCGAGTCCCTTGCCGTGCTCTGGACTCGTTCGGCGAGTGGTGTCGCCAATGAGGTGTCGGGGTCGCAACTGCGGGCGTTGCTCTGCATTTCCCGTGCGGGCACGACCAATCTCACGCAGCTCGCGGAATCGATCGGCGCCATGCTGTCCTCGGCGAGCCGCCTCTGCGAGCGTCTCGTGGCGGCCGGCCTCATCGAACGCCGCCCGAGCGCCGCGAACCGTCGCGAACTCGCGCTGGCCGTGACACCCGAAGGCGACCGGTTGCTGGCGACCCTCGAACACCAACGGCGCTCCGACATTGCCCGTGTCCTCGATCGCATGCCGGCCGCTGCCCGCTCCGCCCTCCTGACCGGGCTGGAGTCGTTCTCGCACGCCTCGGCCCAACTGCACGCGCCGGCTTTGCACTCCCAACCGCCCTGATCCGGGGCCTTCACATGCAACTTCGTGTACGACAGGCGCGGCGGTTTGGCGCCCGTTGCTCCGCATACACGGCTATATGCAGCTCCTAGTTCCGTTTTCGCGGCCCTGCCAATAGGGTCGACGCATGCCGCAACTCCGGATCGCCGACGCCGCGCGGCTCCTCGGCGTGAGTGACGACACCGTGCGTCGGTGGGCGGACGCCGGCCGCCTGACGCTCACCGCGGACGACGCAGGGCGCCAGGTGATCGCCGGCGCGGAGCTCGCCCGGTTCGCCGCCGCGCAGCACTCGGCCGGCGACCTGCTGGATGCCGGACCGATCGTCGGCCAGTCCGCCCGCAACCGCTTCACAGGGATCGTCACGAAGGTCACGAAAGACACGGTGATGGCGCAGGTCGAGATCCAGGCCGGGCCCTTCCGCGTCGTGTCGCTGATGAGTGCCGAGGCCGCGACCGAACTGGGGCTCGAGCCGGGCGTTCTCGCCGTCGCGAGTGTGAAGTCGACGAGCGTCGTCGTGGAAGTGCCGGTCCTGCCATGACTGCTGGCCCTCGGGTCGCGGCGAGTGTGCGGCGGACCATGCTCACGGCCTCCTTCGCGACGATCGCCCTACTCGCGGTCACCGGCTGCAGCTCGCCGGCAACAACGACCGGTGGCACGTCCTTGTTCGGCAGCATCACCGTGCTGGAAGCGGCGTCGCTGACATCGTCGTTCGCCCAGCTGGGCAAGGATTTTGAGGCCGCGCATCCAGGCGTTCACATCACGTTCAGCCCCGGCGCGAGCTCCGCACTCGCGCAACAGATCCTGGCCGGCTCGCCCGCGGACGTGTTCGCCTCCGCCAGCGTTGCGAACATGACCGAGGTGACCGACAAGGGGGCCGCGAGCGGCCCCCGCACGTTTGCGACGAACGTCGCCGAGGTCGCCGTTGCGCCGGGCAGCGCGAGCAAGATTGCGACGCTGGCGGACCTGGCGAAGCCGGGCGTCAAGGTGGCGCTGTGCCAGCCCGAGGTGCCGTGCGGCGCCCTCGCGAGGTCGGTCCTCGCCAAGGCAAACGTCAGCGTGACCCCGGCAACGCTCGGGCTGGACGTCAAGGGCACTCTCGCGTACGTCCTGAACGGCCAGGCCGACGCGGCCATCGTGTACGCCACCGACGTTCTCGC
>JAVEEB010000257.1 GCA_030840665.1 Frankiaceae bacterium
CGAGCGCGATCGCGCCGTGGCCGAGCTCGGCGGCGGTCAGCTGCGCGGCCGGGAGGTCGAGGTCGCCGACGGCGACCTTCATGCCGGCGCGAGCGCAGGCCTGGGCGGTCGCGCGGCCGATGCCGCGGCCGGAGCCGGTGATCGCGACGACACGGCCGTCGAGCGGGCGGGGAGAGCGAGCCATGACGACCGAGGCTACACGGGCGATCCCCGTCGGTGGACGGAACGCGAGCCGCGGCGTCTGGCTAGGCTTCTGCGCCGATGTCGAGCCGCCAGGAGGAGAAGGAACGCCGCAGGAAGGAGCGCGAGGCGCGCGAGCTCGCGGCTGCGGCCAAGGCCAAGCGCGGCCGTCTGCTGCAGCTCATCGGCGGCGTGGTCGTCGCCTGCGCGATCGTCGCCGGCGTCGCGTTTGCCGTGTCGAGCGGCGGTGGAGGCGGCGGCGGCGACAAGGTCGATAACACGGCGCTCACGTCCGCCGCGACCGCGGCCGGCTGCGTCTACCGCGCGTTCCCCGACGAGGGCCGCGACCACGTCACCAAGAAGCTCACGGCAGCCAATTTCAAGACGAACCCGCCGACCTCGGGCGCGCACAACCCGAACCCGGCGCCGGACGGCGTCTACGCCGCCGGCAACGAGCCCGCGATCGAGAACTGGGTCCACACGCTCGAGCACGGGCGGGTCCTGTTCCAGTACCGCCCCGGTACGACTGCGGCGACCGTCAGCCAGCTCCAGAAGCTCTTCGACGAGGACGTCAAGGGCAGCGGCAACGGCTACCACAGCGTCCTGATGCAGAACAACTCGGAGATGCCGTTCCAGGTCGCCGCGGTCGCGTGGCGTCACTACATGGGCTGCCGCGAGTTCACGACGCCGTCGATCGAGGCGCTGCGGACGTTCCGCGAGCTGCTCATCGACAAGGCTCCGGAGAAGATCCCCTAGCGCTTGGCGAGCACCCTGCCGGCGCGCAGCCCGGATGGACCGGTTTGGCGCAATTTGTCTTCGGCGGCGCAGGGATCGCGGTAGCCTCGCGCCGTGCCGTGGGTCGAGGTGTTCTCCGTCTTCGTGGTCTGCCACCTCGTCGGCGATTACCTGTTTCAGACGGACTGGGAGGCCGCGCACAAGATGGGTGGCCTGGGTCCCGATCCGGTCGCCCGCCGGGCGCTGCTGGCCCACGTCTTCAAGTACACGGTCGCCTTCGTGCCGGCCTTCATCTGGCTCGCAGGCGATCTCGGCGCCGGCGTCCTGCTGGTGGCGATGCTGGCCGCCGCGCCGCATCTCGTGCAGGACGACGGGCGACTGCTGGACCTCTACCTGTCCCGCGTCAAGCGCTGCGACCCGAAGAGCATGCCGAGCGTGCGAGCGGCCGTCGACCAGGCGTTTCACCTCCTGGCGCTCTTCGCGCTGGCGATCGGCGCGGGCAGCTGAGCGCGCTGACGCCGCGCTCCGCGCGGACGCAACCGTTAACAGGTAACCGGAAAAAGCTGACCCTCGCTCCCGCCCGGGGCCTGACCCGGCGCGTTTGAAAAATCGCCACGAGGTCCGGACGCGAGACTATGCTCACCCACGCAGGGGCCAGGGAAGGCGCCCTGAATTCCGGTCGGCCGCGTCTCGCTTCACCTCACCTCAGGAGTTCCGGATGCCTCAGTCACGTACGGGTCGGCGGACGTTCATCGGGGTCGTGCTCGCGGTCGCCACGCTGGCCGCCACCGCGTCCACGGCCGCGGCCGCTCTGACGACGAACGACCTCCTCGACGGAGCGCCCAGCCCCACCCAGCTCGCCCAGAACCTCGCCGGCGCAGGGGTGACGGTTTCCAACGTCTCGTACACCGGCGCACCGGCCGCGGTCGGCGCGTTCGCCGGCGGGACCGGGATCATCGGCTTCGAGAACGGCGTCGTGTTGGGCTCGGGAGCCGTTGCTTCCGTGGTCGGCCCCAACGTCGAGGACTACAAGACGACGCGCAACGGGACGCGCGGGGATGCCGACCTCGACGCGCTCGTCGGCGGCTCCACGGCGGACGCCGCTGTGCTCGAGTTCGACGTGGTGCCCAACGCGAACATGCTGACCTTCAGCTACGTGTTCAGCTCGGACGAGTACAGCGAGTTCGTGAGCGAGGGTGTGACGAACAGGTTCAACGACGTCTTCGCCTTCTATGTCAACGGCCGGAACTGCGCGATGGTGCCCGGCACGAGCGACCCCGTGTCGGTCAACACGATCAACGGCGGCAACCCGGCGGTGGTCGCCAAGCACCCCGAGCTGTACCGCGACAACGACCCCTCCGACCGCATCCCCCCGATCAACACCGAGATGGACGGGCTGACCGTCGTGCTGACATGCGCGGCGTCGGTCAACGCGGGACTGGCGAACCACGTGAAGCTCGCCATCGCCGACCGCTCCGACGGCGCCCTGGACTCCAACGTCTTCCTGCAGCAGGGCAGCTTCACCTCCGGGCCGACCCCCGGCGGGTCGCCCGTGACCGACCGCGACGGCGATTCGATCCCGGACGTCCGCGACAACTGCGTGACCACCCCGAACCCCAACCAGGCCGACCGTGACAAGGACGGGGTCGGCGATGCCTGTGACACGTCCGATGCGTCGGTCGGGCCAAGGCTTGGCAAGACGGTGGTCGCGCGGGTCGTCAGCGGCCGGGTGTTCGTGCGCCTGCCGGCCACGCAGCGACCGCGGCCCGGAGCGCCCGGCCCGCCGCCGGCCGGCTACGTTCGGCTGGCGGGGGCGGAGGTGCTGCCGGTCGGGACGATCGTGAACGCCGTACGCGGGCGGCTGGCGCTGACGTCGGTGGCGAGCCAGACGAAGGTGCGCAGGAAGACCCAGCGCGCGGAGTTCTACGACGGGACCTTCAAGATCGCGCAGAAGCGCGCGAAGCGGCCGGTCACCGAGATCAAGCTGCAGAGCCCGACCTTCCGGAAGGTCTGTGGCTCCGGCCGGCGCAGCGCCAGGGCGTCCAGCGCGTCCGCGCTGCATGCCGGCGCGTCGGCCAAGAAGAAGCGATCCAAGAAGGTCGTCACGCGGCTGTGGGGCAACGGCACGGGCAACTTCCGCACGACCGCGCGGCACAGCGCGGCGACCGTGCGCGGCACGATCTGGCTGACCCAGGAGCGTTGCGACGGGACGCTGACCCTCGTCACCCGCGGGGTCGTCAGGGTGCGCGACCTGACCGCGCACAGGACGGTCACCGTCCGCGCCGGGCACAGCTACCTGGCCCGCGCGGTCCGTTAGACCGTCAGGCCACGGCGCTTGCAGTAAGTGGCCCGCCTATGAGGGCATTCATGCACTGACCCACGACCGCAACGCACGGTTCACGCGTTCGACACAGATCGCACACGGCGCGGAAACGGCGCGGTGATGGGGTGCTCCTGTACGGGTTCGCTCCGAGGAGGGCGCATGAGCACGACGGTCGACAGGCCGACCGCAGAGCCGGCCACCGCGAAAGCAAGCCGGCGAGGCCGCTGGCTCGACGACTGGCATCCCGACGACGAGGAGTTCTGGCAGACGAAGGGCAAGCGGATCGCGCGCAAGAACCTCGTGCTGTCGATCTTCGCCGAGCATCTCGGCTTCTCGATCTGGGTGCTGTGGACGATCGTCGTCATCAACCTCGCCAACGCCGGCTTCACGCTGTC
>JAVEEB010000368.1 GCA_030840665.1 Frankiaceae bacterium
TTAGTGACTTAAGTGACAGGTCGGTCAGGCCGAGATAGTATCGAATAGCGGGCGAGGGCCACTGGCCTTTAGCCCGCTTTTTACTGTCCAAAATCGGTTTAGACGAGGGCTGCGCGGTCAACCGCCTGAGGAACCCTTGCTAACGCGGTTGCTAACGGACGATGCCGTACAGGGCACCTCGCAACGGGCTGGCGAACTCTCGTCCCCGCGCCTCCCACGGCACGGTCCCGCCCGCCGCGTCACGTGCCCGGACGGAGCGGAGTGTGCCACAGCGGCCTTTTATCCGCGGGTTCCGGGTTCGATCCCCGGGCGGCCCACCCGATTACTTGTCCCATCCCTGTCCCGCACGCCAGCGGCGGGTGTCCCGGCTGGGGTACAACGGAGGGCATGGCAGAGCCGGTGTCCGTCCCGCTATTGCGGCAGGCTGTGATCGACTGCCCGTCCGCTCGCGCCCTTGCGGAGTTCTATCGACAGCTCCTCGCCCTGTCGTACCGGCCGGGCGACGAGGCCCCGCCAGCCGGCGCGCCCGATCCGCGCGGCGAGGATTGGCTTGTCCTACACGATCCCAAAGGCACAACGCGGATCGCCTTCCAGCAAGTGGCCGGGCTCCCCGAGCCGACCTGGCCGGACGGCCCCCGCCCGCAGATGCTGCACCTCGACCTGACCGTGCCGACATCAGCCGACCTCGACGCCCAGCACGAACGGGCGCTGGACTTGGGCGCCCGCCTGTTGCTGGACCGTTCGACGGACAGTGAAGAGCCGTTGCGTGTGTACGCCGACCCTGCCGGCCACCCCTTCTGCATCTTCGTGTTGACGGCGGCCGGGTGACAGAGCCCGCACCGCCGCCGCGACTGACCATCGCGATGCGCTGCGCTCTCCCCATGGCGCACGTGCAGTTGCCGCCCGGGTACGACGTGCGCCCCCTCGTCGCCTCCGACGAAGGAGCGTTGGGGCCGCTGATGGCGGACGCGTACCGCGGGGGAGTCGAAGACCACGGCGAGTCCCTCGACTACCACCGAGAGGAAGCGCACAAGACACTCATCGGCGGGTTCGGCGCCGTGCTCTGGCACGCGAGCTGGTGGGCGACCCGCGCCGGACTGCCCGTCGGCGCCTCGATCGTGACCGATTGGGCGGAACACAACGAGACCGGTCTGTCCTTCGCGCTCGTCCACCCCGCCGCACGCGGCAATGGACTCGGCGCCGCACTGATCGCCGACAGCGGCCACGCGCTCGCGGCTGCCGGTCACCGCGACTGGGTGCTGGCCGTCGTACCGGAAAATCCTGCCGTGCGACTGTACGAACGGCTCGGCTTCCGCGCCTTCGATCCGCACGGCACCAGCTGAGGCGCAGCCGCCGGTCGTACCCCTTGATTAACTTGACAGCTAAGTAACCGTATGGTGAATTAACCGACATGACCATGCTCGAGGATCGGCTGGGTGCCACGTTCATCGCGTTGGCGGACCCGACGCGGCGGGCGATCGTGGCCCGTCTCGCGGCGGGGGACGCCACCGTGAACGAGTTGGCCGCCCCGTTCGACATGACGTTGCCGGGGATCTCCAAGCATCTGAAGGTGCTCGAACGGTGCGGGCTGATCACGCGGACTCGGCATGCGCAGTTCCGTCCGTGCCACCTGGAGGCGGACGTGCTCGATTCCGCCATCGACTGGATGCAGCAGAACCGGCGGATCTGGAGCGAGCGCTTCGACAAGCTCGACTCGCGTCTTCGTGAACTTCAGCGGCCAACCAATGACGTGTCTCAAAAGCCAGCCAGGCAAAGGAAATCACATGAGTGAGGCGGCGTCCGACACGGGCGACTTCATCTACACGCGGGTCTTCGACGCACCCCGGGAGCTGGTCTTCCGGTGCATGACGGAGCCGGAGCACCTCACCCATTTCTGGGGCCCGAACGGTACGACCACGCCGCTCGACGGGATCACCGTGGAGGTGCGTCCGGGCGGCGTCTTCGAGACCGTGATGGTCAACGACGCTGATGGCAGCTCGTACACGATGCGCGCGGTCTTCGTCGAGGTCGTCGAGCCCGAACGGCTCGTGTGGACCGACTCGACCAGCGGCGTCACGACCACCTCCACCTTCACGGACCTTGGGGCGGCGGGCACCGAGATCACGATTCGGCAGAGCAACGTCCCGGAGGCATTTCGCACACCCCAGGCGCGAGCGGGCTTCGCGACGTCGCTCGACCGGTTCGCCGTCTACCTGGGGACGCGCCCGTGACGACGCCCAGCGTGACCTCAAAAGACGGAACCACCATCGGGTACGACCGCGACGGGGAAGGCCCCCCGGTCATCCTCGTTGTCGGCGCCTTCAACGAACGACCCACCGGCGCGGGCCTCGCCGCGGAGCTGGCCTCCGCCTTCACCGTCATCAACTACGACCGAAGGGGCCGTGGTTCGAGCGCCGACACCTTGCCCTACGCAGTAGAGCGGGAGATCGAGGATCTCGACGCACTCATCGAGGTCGCCGGCGGCCAGGCGAGCGTCTTCGGTTACTCCTCCGGCGCGGTGCTCGCGCTGCGCGCGGCGGCGCAGGGCCTCGCCATCACCAACCTCGCCCTGTACGACGCGCCCTTCCAAACTCCCGGCACGAGCGAGGAATCCTGGACGGACCTTGCTCAGCAACTGGACGTCCTGGTCAAGGCTGACCGCCGAGGAGATGCCGTCGAGCTCTTCCAGACACAGGCGGTCGGCATTCCGCCCGAAGTCGTTGCCCGGCTCCGGCAAGCCCCGTTCTGGCCGGGACTCGAAGCGCTCGCCCACACCCTGGTTTACGACGCGCTCGTCCTCGCCAACCCACCCGAACTCGCGGGCGCCGTGACGACGAGCACCCTCGTCATGGTGGGTGAGGCCAGCCCGGAAGCCCTACAGGTCGCGGCCCGCGCGCTCGCCGACCAACTCCCGCACGGCGCCTTGCTCACGTTGCCGGGCGAAGGTCACGACCTGGCACCCGCAGCGCTGGGGCCGGCGCTCGAAAAGTTCCATCAGGGCTGAGCAGGCAGGCAGCGTCCGCCCGCCAAAGGCCCGATCCCTCAGTGCTGTCACAAAACTGGACGGCTCCGCGTCTACTGCACGTCAGGTAGCCAAGGGAGGACGAGAAATGAAGGTTTTCGTAGCGGGAGGAAGCGGCGCGATGGGCCGGCGACTGGTCCCGCAACTCATCGCAGCCGGGCACGACGTTGTTGCAATGACCCGTGATAACGGCAAGGCCAGCAGACTGCAGGCGATCGGCGCGGAGCCCGTCATCGCCGACGCGCTCGATCGGGTAGCGGTTCACCGGGCCGTGATGCACGCCGCGCCCGACGTGCTCATCCACCAGCTGACGGGGCTCACCGGCGTTACGTCGTTCAAGAACTTCGACAAGGAGTTTGCGCTCACGAATCAACTGCGGACCGAGGGCACCGACAACCTGCTCCAGGCCGCGGTTGCCGCGGGCGTGCGCCGTGTGGTCGCGCAGAGCTACGGCAACTGGAACTACGCGCGCACCGGTCGCGCACTGAAGATCGAGGAGGACGCTCTCGATCCGACACCGCCGGCCAATCAGGTCCAGTCACTCGCGGCGATCCGCCATCTCGAGCACGCTGTTCTGCACACGGCCGGCATCGAGGGAATCGCGTTGCGCTACGGCAACTTCTACGGGCCTGGCACCGGTCTCGCCATCGGCGGCACCATCGTCGAGCAGGTCAGGAAGCGGCAGTTCCCGATCGTGGGCGACGGCGCGGGCGTTTGGTCCTTCGTACACATGGATGACGCTGCCAGCGCTGCAATTCTCGCCATGGACCGTGGCGACACCGGGGTCTACAACATCGTCGACAACGAGCCTGCTCCCGTTTCTGCGTGGCTGCCCGAGTTGGCCGCCGCCGTGGGTGCCAAGGCGCCGCGGCACGTCCCAACCTGGGTCGGTCGATTGGTCGCCGGTGAGGTCGGGGT
>JAVEEB010000488.1 GCA_030840665.1 Frankiaceae bacterium
CGCGTCCATCCGCGGCGTGCGCCGCATCGAGGCCTCGCTCATCGGCCGCGAGGTCGAGGTCACCCCGTCACCCCGCATGCCGCACGCGCACCGGCTCGTGCTCGGCGACCACAGCAAGGTGCAGATCTCATCGTGAAGATCCTCGTCACCGGCGGCGCCGGTTTCATCGGCTCGCATTTCACGCGCCAGCTGCTCACGGGCGCGTACCCGGCGTTCGCGGACGCCGAGGTCACGGTGCTCGACGCACTGACCTACGCGGGCAACCTCGCCAACCTCGAGCCGATCGCCGACAACCCGCGCTACCGGTTTGTGCACGGCAACATCTGCGACGGCGCGTTGCTGACCTCGCTGCTGCCCGGGCACGACGCCGTCGTGCATTTCGCGGCGGAGACGCACGTCGACCGCTCCATCACGGGTGCCCAGACTTTCCTTACCACCAACGTGATCGGCACGCAGACGCTGCTCGAGGGCGCGCGCATCGCGGGCGTCGGAGTGTTCGTGCACGTGTCGACCGACGAGGTGTACGGGTCGATCGCCGAAGGCTCCTGGGCCGAGGATCACCCGCTGGAGCCGAACTCGCCGTACAGCGCCGCGAAGGCCGGCAGCGACCTCATCGCGCGGGCGTACCACCGCACGTACGGGCTCGACGTGCGGATCACGCGCTGCTCCAACAACTACGGGCCGTACCAGTTCCCGGAGAAGGTCATCCCGCTGTTCGTCACCAACCTGATCGACGGGCTGACGGTGCCGCTCTACGGGGACGGCCTCAACGTGCGCGACTGGCTGCACGTCGACGACCACTGCAACGGCATCGCGCTGGTGCTCGCCGGCGGTCGGGCTGGTGAGGTCTACAACATCGGCGGCGGCACCGAGCTGACCAACCGCGAGCTGACCGAGCGGCTGCTCGCCGCGTGCGGCAAGGACTGGTCGTCGGTGACACCGGTCGAGGACCGGATGGGTCACGACCGCCGTTACAGCGTTGACATTTCGAAGATTGCGTCGGAGCTCGGTTACGCGCCGCGGGTGAGTTTCTCGTCCGGTCTGGCTGACGTCGTCCAGTGGTACGTCGACAACCGCGCCTGGTGGGAGCCGCTCAAGAAGCGCGGGGCCCTGCATTGACCCAGTGGGTCGTCCTCGGTGCCCAGGGCATGCTCGGCGCTGACCTGGTGCCGGTGCTGCGCGCCCAGGGTCACCACGTGGTGGCCGTCGCCAGGGCGGACTGCGACATCACGGATGCGGCAGCCGTCCGCAAGGCGGTCGCCGGGGCTGACGTCGTCGTGAACTGCGCGGCGTACACGAAGGTGGACGACGCTGAGACGGACGAGCAGACGGCGCTGGCCGTCAACGGTGGCGGGGCGCGCAACGTGGCGATCGCGTGCGCCGACTCCGGCGCCGGATTGGTGCACCTGTCGACGGACTACGTCTTTGCCGGTGACGCCACGACGCCCTACGACGAGGACGCGCCTGTTGCCCCGCGCACCGCCTATGGGCGCAGCAAAGTTGCCGGGGAGGAGGCGGTGCGGGCCGAGCTGCCGCACCGGTCCTGGATCGTGCGGACCGCGTGGCTGTACGGGGCCAACGGCCCGAACTTCGTCGCCACGATGCGCCGCCTCGAGGGATCACGCGACACCGTGGACGTCGTCGATGACCAGCGCGGGCAGCCGACGTGGACAGTCGATCTCGCCGCGCAGATCGAGGCGCTCGTCGCTGCCAACGCTCCGGCCGGGATCTACCACGGCACGAGCTCCGGCCAGACGACGTGGCACGGGCTGGCGCGCGAGGTCTTCGCTCTTGCGGGGGCGGATCCCGAGCGGGTGCACACGACGTCGAGCGCGGCGTTCGTGCGGCCGGCACCGCGTCCGTCGTACAGCGTGCTCGGTCATCGTCGCTGGTCGGAGGCAGGGCTTGCACCGATACGCGACTGGCGCCAAGCCCTGCACGCGGCGTGGCCCGTCATGTACGGCTGACCCGACAACGCTTTTGTGCCGATCAGTCGTCTACGTGAACGCGCTCATTGCGGCTACTTATTTGCTTGCCCCCAGGATCCAACCCGGCAGCACCTTGAGTCTGTTCCAGTGCCGAGTTGGGCATCGGCATCGGAACGCTAGGCGTGATCGCGACGACCGTGGTATCCGGTGCTGAGGGGCGCCAGTTGAGGATGTTGCGATCCAGCGCGAGCGCTCTCGCGGAAGCGCTCGCTCACCGAGACACCCGTCCTTGATGACCAATGGGTACATCGCGAGCCCGAACGTGCCGAGATGACACCCGTCTGGAGTCGGCAGGCCAGCCCAGAAGCGCAGCCTTGTCAGACGATCGTCTCCGCGGCTTCGCGGATATTCGGAAAACGCAGCGGGGTTCCCGTCAGCCGAACGGCGCTGTGGGCGTCGCCGGCCCTGGTGCCACCGCCTGTCGCCGGGCCGCGCGTGTGTTCCTCGCGGTCAGCAGAACGGCGGTACACGCGGCGGCGTCGACAATCATCACAGCGGCAGACACCGGTCGGTCCAACATCAGAGCTCCCGCAAGACTCAGGCAGCCGCCGACGAGAAGCACCCAGGCAGCACCGTAGAAAACGCGATGCTTGGCACCTGTGCCGTTCCCACGGTCAGTGCTCAACG
>JAVEEB010000409.1 GCA_030840665.1 Frankiaceae bacterium
GCGGCGCACCACACCGAGCCGACGAAAAAGCGGCGCCGTTCCGACCCGAGCGACGCGATCGCGGCGAGGAGGATCGGCAGGTACAGGAACAAGGGCGGCTGGTACGACCCGCCCGGCAGGCCCAGCAGCAGGTCGAAGACGCGCGGCGCGCCAAGGGCGGCGTCGGCAACGACAGGACCCGCGCCGCGAACCGCCAGCACGGGGTGGCGGAGGGCGGCGACCGACCAGGGGGCCAGCACGAACAGCGGCATCACGGCGATCACCACGGACCGCACCGACGCGGACAACGGCAGCCGCCACTGGCGCAGCAACGTGCCGGCGAGCCCACCCACGATGAGGACACCGACGAGGGCCAGCACGATCACGTACAGGATCGGGGTGGCCGCCACGACGAGGGTCACCGCGAGGGCGGCCACCCAGGTGCGGCGCAACTCGGCCCCCGGCCGCAGGGCCCGCACGACGGAGCCGGCGGCGACCGGCAGCAGGACGAGACCGAACACCGCGTCGAGACGGCCGGCAGTCACCGCCCCCACGACGGGCGGGCTCACGGCGTACGCGAAGCCCGCCCAGACCCGCAACCGGCTCGACGTCGTGAGGCGCTTGGCGGCGCGGTACGCGGTCGCCCCCGCGAGCGGCAAGGCGCCGATCAGCAGCACATCGATCGCGAGCCACGGCTTGCCCAGGGTGACGGAGCTGAGGGCGGCGAGCAGGGCCAGGTACGGCGGCGCGGGGCCGCCGATGCCCACCCCGACGGAGTGCCAGTTGGCCACGAACGCGCGCCACACGTCGTCGGAGCCGGCCGGGGCCGGCAGCAGGCGCCCGCCGACAAGATCCCCGTGTACGCCGAGCAAGTGCCGGAACGCGACACACGAGAGCACGGTCAAGGTCACGAACAACAGGAAGGCCGGCGCGGTCACGGCACGTCGGAACAGCTGCGAGGACACGGAATCCGGCGCGTCCTCGTCGGTGCGTTCGAGGTCCGGGCGGCCGAGGGCGGCCCCCGGCTCGTCGAGCTGCGTGTGACCGCCGAGCCACTCGACGATGTGCTCGACATAGCTGCGCAGGCGGCTCCCCCGGCGTGGCAGCAGGTGGCGGACCTCGCGTCGCCCGACCGTGCGGGTGCGGCGCCTGGCGAGGCGCGAGGTGAGCAGGGACGGCCCGCGGGCGAGCAGCGCGCCGTACGCGAGGATCTCGTCCCTCGCGGCCGCAGGCCGTCGAGTCGCCAGGAAGAGAGTCGCGCGCACGGCGGTGACCACAGCCAGGCGCGGCAGGCCGAGCACCAAGCCCAG
This sequence comes from Frankiaceae bacterium, assembly GCA_030840665.1. Taxonomy (GTDB): domain Bacteria; phylum Actinomycetota; class Actinomycetes; order JAVEEB01; family JAVEEB01; genus JAVEEB01. Next base: position 1,290 of record JAVEEB010000409.1, read on the forward strand.
CAGGCTCGCGTTGGCGAGCACGGTGAACATCGCGTGCGTGCGGTCGAGTCGCCGCGGCGGCACCGTCGTCACGGCCAGGGGCCGGCGACCCGTCGCGCCCGCCTGCGCGTGGAAAACCACCGCACGGGGTGCGACGACGACGCGGCGGCCCGACAGGTTCGCGCGCCAGCCGAAGTCGACGTCGTCGCGGAACATGGGCAGGTTGGCGTCGAACCCGCCGAGCGCGTCCCAGACCTCGCGCCGCACCAGCATCCCGGCGCTGCCGACAGCGAGAACGTCGACTGCCCCGTCGTGCTGGCCCTGGTCCAGCTCATGGCGTTCCAGGCCGGTGTGGCGGTGGCCGGCGCCGTCCATCGTGAGGCCGACCTCGATCAGGTACGCCCGGTGGTCCCAATCGCGAACCTTCGGCCCGATGACGACAGCCTCGCGGGCGCTGTCGGCGCGCTCCAGGAGGTGCTGCAGGCAGTCCGGAGCGGGCGCGCAGTCGTCGTGGAGGAGCCACAGCCATTCGGCCGCCTGCTCCTCCTCGGCCTCGTGGGGGGTCGCGTCGATCGTGCGAGCGGCGAGGGCGACCGCGGCACCGAAGGAGGTGGAGCGCTCGGCGAGAATGACACGCGAGTTTCCGAGGCCCTCGGCGAGCAGGGCGTACGTGCCGTCCTCGCTGCCGGTGTCAACCGCGACGACCGTGTGCGGCTGTCGGGTCTGCGCCGCGAGCGCTTCGAGCGTCCGTGGCAACCACGTCTGTCCGTCGTGTGCGACGAGCACGGCGATGACGTGGTGACGCGGGGCTGGTCGGCTCGAGGGGGGCATCCTGTCGATTCGGTGTCGGCGACGTCGTCGTCAATGGGTGAGTGCGGCGGCGCACCGGCGGGCGGCGCAACCGCGGTGAAGACTACGTGATGGCGTCTGCCCGCGGCGAAAGCCGGGCGCGTCCGTGCAGTGTCCGTGCGGGCGTGTCGGCCCCGCCGATCAGCCCGTCGATCAGCCCGGCGGCCCAGGCCTGCGTCAGCTGGCGACGCGCTTCTTCAGGCGACGGCGTTCGCGCTCTGACAGGCCGCCCCAGATGCCGAATCGCTCGTCCTTCTGGAGGGCGTACTCCAGGCACTCGACCCGGACCTCGCACTCGACGCAGATCCGCTTGGCCTCGCGGGTGGAGCCGCCCTTCTCCGGAAAGAAGGACTCGGGGTCGGTCTGGGCGCACAGCGCCTTTTCCTGCCACAGCTCGTCGGGCTCTTCCTCAACCCCAAGCAATGAGCGCAGGTCCACGATGTCTCCTTGCGTCGTCCGCGGCCCGGTGGCCCGGGTTGGTGCGGTGCGTGGTGTCTCGGTCAGAGCGATTGCTGAGGCCGCGGGGAATGACACTGGTGAAATTACATGCGCGTCGGTCCCCGCGGTCAAGGGGTTCGCTGGTATTGGTGTCGGCGGATGCTGATATGGGATCCCCGCGAACGAGGGCGCGCGGCAGCCGGACTCGCGATTCGGGTGGTTCGGGGCAGGGTCAGGAGGCTGGTGAGGCGGGCTGGTCAGGCGGACTGGTCGGTCGGCTCCAGCGCCTCGACGCGGACCTGCGTGTGCCTCTCGTCGAGCTCGTCGAGTTCCTGCTGGGACGCGGTCTCCACGTGGACCAGGCGGCTGTCCGCGTCGGGCAGCGACGACAGGATCTCGTCGAGCTTGCGTTGCATCGCCGACTGGGTGCGCACCTGAGTGTGCTGCAGTGCGAACACCATCACGAGAGTGACGGCGGCCGCCACCGACTGGAAGGCCGTCAGCCACCCGCTGGCGTGATGAGTCGCGACGGCCGCCGCCAGGAACACGACGCTGATGGCCGCCGCAACGGCCGTCGCGCCGCTCGAGGCGGAGAGTTCGTTCACGCGGTGCAACTGCCGTGAGGACCACGGCCGCTCGTCGGGCGGCGCGCAGTCGGGATCGGCTGCCCCTGCGGCCGCCGGAAGGGCGGGCACCTCGGGTGGTGTGTTCGTCATAGCGGCCTCCTACCCGGCGTGAAACGTTCCGGATCAAGCCGGCGGCGCCTCGCGGGTGGGTGAGGCCTCGCGGGCCCGCCGGGGACCCGTCCACGACGCTGCCCGACCGCTGATTCCCTGTGAGTTGCCTGGGGCTCGCGACGCTCGGCCCTTCCGCCCCCTAGACTTCGCGCGCTGGACTCCTCGCCCGACCAGGACGGATCACGTGCCCAACAACGACCGCGCGCAGCGCCGGCTCAACGCCAAGCGCGCTGCCAAGCAGAACCGCCATCAGCTCGAAGCCCTTCGGCGTGAGCAGGCCAGACGCGAACGCCGACGCTTCATCATCGTGACCGGCATCGTCGTCCTGGTGGGCTTCATCATCGTGGGCTCGGTGACGATCCCGTCCTACGTGCGGTCACTGAATTCGCCGTCGCACAAGTCGCTGGCCTCCTACGGCACGTCGGCCGCCGCCGCGACCTGCGATGCCGCGACGCTGACAAACCCCGAGCCCGGCCCGCCCGAGGCGAAGACCAGTGCCGACGCGGACCGCTACCACCTCACCACCACGCCGTCGACGTGGAAGTACAAGAACAATCCGCCGGCGAGCGGCCCGCACGACCCGAACCCGATGCCGTCGGGGCCGCACTACTACGCGCCGACCGCGGCGAGCGAGCCCAGCTTCGTCGAACAGCTGGTGCACAACCTCGAACACGGGTACGTCGTGCTCTGGTACGACGACACCATCGCCCAGGACAAGGCCAAGCTCCAGGCGATCGACGACATGGGCACCAACCTGCAGGCGAACGGGCACGACCTGTTCATCGCGGCTCCGTGGCCGAAGGACCGCCCGGTCATGGATGGCGGCAAGCACGTCGCGATCACCGCGTGGCACTACCGCCAGCTGTGCAACGACATCTCGGGCGCGGTGCTCGACACGTTCGTCAACACGCACAGCCCGCTGTGTGCTCCCGAGCCGCCCGCCGACCCCGACACGGGTCTGGCGGCAACGGCCGAGAAGGTGACGGCGACCTGCGGCTCGCCGACGCCGACCCCGTCGCCGTCCACCTCGTCGACGACCTCGTCGACCGCGACGTCGACGGCAACGCCGACGGGCACCGGCACGGCATCGACGACGCCGTCAGCAACCAAGAGTCCGACACCCACGTCGTCGGCGAGCTGACACTCACGTTGCAATCGGCCGGCCGCGCACACTGCGCGACCGGCCGATTCTTCGTTGTGGGGTTAGCTGCTTGCACGCCGACGCTCTAGCCGACGGTCTGGCGCACCACACCGTCGGCGAGCACCGCGTTGGTCCACACGCGGGCCGGCGCCTCGAGCTCGTTGCCCGCACCGACACGCGCACCGTCCCCGACCACGACGCCGCGCAGAACCACGTCGTCGCCGATGACGGCCCCGCGACCGACGATGCAGTCGGTCAGCCGGGACCGCGCGCCGACCTGCGCGCCGTCGAAGAGCACGCATCGATCCAAGGACGTCCCAGAGCCGACAACGGCGTTGCCGCCGACCGTCGTACCCCCTGACAGCGTCGCGCCGGAAGCCACCGACGCACCCTGGAGCACGAGGGACTCCCCCGTCACCGGGAGGGCCGGCGACGCGACGACACCGCGGACCAGGTCGCACGAGCCGAGCAGGAAACTCTCGGGGGTGCCGAGGTCGAGCCAGTACGCCGACTCGACCCATGCGCGCACCATCGCATCGCCCGCGAGCAGCGCCGGGAACGTCTCGCGTTCCACGGACACGGGCCGCCCGGCGGGGATCAGGTCGATGACGTCGCGCCGGAAGACGTAACAACCCGCGTTGATGCGGTTGGTCACGGGATGCTCGCTCTTCTCGAGGAACCCGGTGACGCGACCATCGTCGTCGGTCGGGACGATCCCGAATCGCCGCGGGTCGTCGACCTCGGTCAAGTAAAGGGTGACCGCCGCTGCCGAGCTGACGTGCGCGTCGATCTGGCCGGCGATGTCGTGACCTGTCAGGACATCCCCGTTGAAGATGACGACGGGCTCGTGCGGCGCGGCACGTAAGCACGACACCACGTTGCGGATGCCGCCCCCTGTGCCGAGCGGCTCGGTTTCCTGCACGTACTCCAGCTCGATACC
>JAVEEB010000418.1 GCA_030840665.1 Frankiaceae bacterium
AACCGCGTATCCGTCATCGCGTCGCAGATCTCGGGCGTCGCGCCCGCGCTGCAGCACCGGTGGAACCAGTACCGGCTCCAGACGACTGCCGTCGGCCTGGCCGTCGACGGGCGGTTGGACGTCGCCGGCCTCATCTCGCACACGCTGCCCGTCGCGCGGGCGGGGGAAGCGTTCCGCATGCTGGACGAGCAGCCGCAGGACGCCCTGCAGGTCGTGCTGAGCTTCGCGGAGGAGAGCGAATGAGCTTCCGGCTGGCCGCTCAGGAGTCGATGCTCGAGGGCGACACCCTCGAGGAGAAGTTCGCGTTCGCGCGGGCGCACGGGTTCGACGGGATCGAGCTCTCGGGTCGCGGGGGCGGGGTGTTCGCCGCCCGGCGGGAGGAGCTGGCCGCCGCCCTCGCGGCGGGCGTCGTGATGCCGTCCGCCGTCGTCGCCATGCCGCACTTCGTCGGCGACTTCGACGAGGACAACCGCCGGGCCGCGATCGAGGACGTCAAGGGGTTGCTCTCCACCCTTCCCGCCGCGGGTGCCGCAGGGATCGTGATGCCCAACGGCTTCGCGGTGTTCTCGACACGCCTGCCACCGTTCGAGCCGCCCCGCAGCGAGGAGGAGTCGCGCGCCAAGCTCGTCGAGTCGCTCACCGAGCTGGGCCGGCACGGCGAGCAGGTGGGCGCGAAGGTCTTCCTCGAGCCGCTCAACCGGTACGAGGACTACCTGATCAACACGCTCGCGGACGCCGTCTCGATCGTGGAGGAGGTCGGCTCGAGCGCCGTCTCCGTCATCGCCGACACCTTCCACATGTCGATCGAGGAGACGGACCTGGGCGCCGCGATCCGGCAGGCGGGTTCGCACATCGAGCACGTCCAGCTCGGCGACAGCGATCGGCTCGAGCCGGGCCACGGCCACTACGACTGGCCCGAGACCCTGGACGCCCTCGAAGCGATCGGCTACGACGGCTGGCTGGCGATGGAGTGCCGGCTGTCGGGGCCCCCTGCCGAGGTGCTGCCCCGCGTCTCGGCGCTGTTGAAGCGCTGACGGCCGACGTGCCGCCGCTCGCCCCTCCCCTCGCGGACTCGGACGGCCTGGCGGCCTGTCGCCGGCGCCGCGCCGAGCCGGTAGAACTGTGCTCGGCGAGCGGGCGACGAGGCGCGCTCCGGAAGCGGGTGTGCCATGACGACGGGGTCGGCGACAACGGCGGAGAGCCGGACCGGAGCATCCACATCGCCGTGGTGGCGCACCGCGGTGATGTACGAGGTGTACCCGCGCAGCTTCGCGGACGGGAACGGTGACGGTGAGGGCGACCTCGCCGGTCTGCGGGACCGACTGCCGTACCTGAAGGAGCTGGGCGTCGACGGCATCTGGATCGCCCCGTGGTACCCGTCGCCGCTCGCGGACGGCGGCTACGACGTCAGCGACTTCCGCTCGATCCATCCTCTGTTCGGCGACCTGGAGCAGGCCGATGCGGTGATCCGCTCCGCCCACGAGCTGGGGCTCAGGGTGATCACGGACATCGTCCCCAACCACACGTCCGACCAGCACCCGTGGTTCCTCGAGGCGCTGCGCTCGGCGCCCGGCGCCCGTGCGCGGGGTCGCTACCTCTTCCGCGACGGCCGCGGAGAGGACGGGGACGAGCCGCCGAACAACTGGATCAGCGCCTTCGGCGGCTCCGGCTGGACCCGCATCACCGAGCCCGACGGCAGCCCCGGTCAGTGGTACCTCCACTCGTTCGCCGAGGAGCAGCCCGACCTCGACTGGACGAGCCCGGACGTCCTCGAGGCGTTCGACGACATCCTGCGCTTCTGGTTCGACCGCGGCGTGGACGGACTGCGCGTCGACGCCGCCCCGGCGCTCGGCAAGCGCGCCGGCCTGCCCGACGCCGACTACGGCGGCGATCCGCGCTTCCTCACGATCGAATGGACCGACAACCCCCACTGGGACGTCGACGAGGTGCACGAGGTGTTCCGCCGCTGGCGGCGGGTGGCCGACGAGTACTCGGCACGTACGGGCGGCGAGCGCATCTTCGTGGCCGAGGCGGTGGTCTCCGGCGCCGAGCGGCTCAGCAACTACCTCCGGCCGGACGAGATGCACACCGCGTTCAACTTCCCCTACCTCAAGGCCGCGTGGGAGGCCGGCGCGCTCCGTGCAGTCATCGACTCCACGCTCGAGCAGTTCGTCCCGATCGGTGTCCCGTCCACCTGGGTGCTCGCGAGCCACGACGAGGTGCGCCTCGTCACGCGGTACGGGCGCAGGACCACGTCGTCCGCGCACTTCGCGGACGGCCAGGGCGAGGTGTCCGATCCGGTCCTGGGTACGCGGCGAGCGCGTGCGGCGGCCCTGCTCATGCTCGCCCTCCCGGGCAGCGCGTACATCTACCAGGGGGAGGAGCTCGGCCTGCCACAGGTGGACGACCTGCCCGACGAGAAGCTGCAGGATCCGGTGTTCAAGCGGACCGGCGGGGCCATGCGGGGGCGGGACGGTTGCCGCGTGCCGCTGCCCTGGTCCGGCGAGCATCCGCCGTTCGGCTTCTCGCCGGACGGGACGGAGCCCTGGCTGCCGCAGCCCGAGTCGT
>JAVEEB010000477.1 GCA_030840665.1 Frankiaceae bacterium
TGCTTGCGCAACGATTCGGGTACGACGTGCGGGTGGTCCCGGGGTGCGGGCATGCGGCACACCTCGACGCGCCGCAGGAGTGGGCGGCCATCGTGCTCAGCGTGGCCGCCGAGTGACCTGGCTCAGCCACGGTGGGCGGACAGCGCGGGCGCCAAGGGCGCCGGGGTGTGTCCGTCGTACACCCTGTCCTTGCTCGTTTTTCTAGGCGACGAGACCCAGGCGGCGCAGCTCGACGGTGAGGTCGTGCGGGCTGGTCGACGCTGCCATCGCGTCTTCGAGAGTGACGACGCCGTCGCGGATGAACGAGACCAGGTGCTGGTCGAAGGTCATCATTCCGTAGAACCCGCCCTCGGCGATCAGCGAGTTGATGGTCCCCGTCTTGTCGGGGTCGGCGATCGCGTCGGCGATGCGGCCCGTGTTGACGCAGACCTCCATCGCGACCGCGCGGCCTTCGCCGTCGGCCCGCGGGACGAGGCGCTGGCAGATGATGCCGCGCAGGGCACCCGCGAGGGCGAGGCGCACCTGCTTCTGCTCGTGCGGCGGGAAGAAGTCGATGATCCGGTTGATGGTCTCCTGCGCGTCCGTGGTGTGCAGGGTCGACATGACGAAGTGACCGGTCTCCGAGGCGGCGAGGGCGGCCTTCACGGTCTCGTGGTCGCGCATCTCACCGACCAGAATGACGTCCGGGTCCTGGCGCATCGCGGCGCGCATCGCCGTCGGGAAGTCCTCGGTGTCGACGCGCACCTCCCGCTGGTTGATCATGGCCAGCTTGTCGAAGTGCAGCACCTCGATCGGGTCCTCGATGGTGACGACGTGGACTTCACGGGTGGAGTTGATGTGGTCGATCATCCCGGCGAGCGTCGTCGTCTTGCCCGAGCCGGTCGGCCCGGTCACGAGCACGAGCCCGCGCGGCTCCAATGCCAGGGTGCCGATGATGGCCGGCAGGCCGAGGTCGTCCAGGGGGATGGCGCCGACGGACACGCGGCGGAAGACGAGCCCGGCCGAGCCACGCGAGCGGAAGGCGTTGACGCGGAAGCGGCCGATGCCGGCGAGCGAATAGGCGAAGTCGGCCTCGTTCGTGCGGTGGAACTCCTCCACGAGGTCGGCGCGCAGCACCTCGAGCACCATCTGCTCGGTGTCGGCGGACGTGAGGTCACGGGTCTGCAGCTTGCGCAGCCGGCCGTCGATCCGGACGCGAGGGGGGGAACCGACCTTGCAGTGCAGGTCGGAACCACCGCACTCGACGAGGGCACGGAGGAAGGGCTCGATGGTCGTGGTCACGGTCATCTGTCGGCGCTGGTGACGCCTGCCTTGACCGCTGACCGGACTTTGTGGCGACTTATTCGATTTCGGCGATGAGGTCGCCCTCTTGGACGACGTCTCCTTCGGCGACGTGGAGCGTGACGGTGCCGCTTTCGGCGGCCTCGACGGGGATTTCCATCTTCATGGACTCGAGGATCGCGATCGTGTCGCCCGCCTCCACCTCGGCGCCATCCTCGACGACGATCTTCCAGACGTTCGCCACCATTTCGGCGCGGACTTCCTCGGCCATGAAGACGGTTCCTTTCGTCAGGGTCGTACAGGCGTCGATCCAACCACGGACGCGCTTTACTTCTTGGCGCGCATCCGGTCCACGAGGCCCGTGTCGTACTGGCCGCTCACGAACTCCGGGTTGTCGAGCAACTCCGTGAAGAACGCGAGGTTGGTCTTGGGACCCACGACCTCGAACTCGGATACGGCCTTGCGAGCGCGTTCCAGGGCCTCGCCGCGGTCCGCGCCGTAAGCGCACAGCTTGGCCAGCAGCGGGTCGTAGTTCGGCGTGACGGTGTTGCCGTTGGCGTAGCCGGAGTCCACGCGGATGCCCTCGCCCCTCGGCTCGCGCCACGTCGTGATCGTGCCCGGCCCGGGCAGGAAGCGGACGGGGTCCTCGGCGTACACGCGCATCTCGATGGCGTGGCCGTTGGGCACGACGACGGCGGCCGGGTCGAACGTGACGCCCTCCCCCGCGGCGATCCGCAACTGCTGCTCGACGAGGTCGACGCCGGTCACCAGCTCCGTCACCGGGTGCTCGACCTGCAGCCGCGTGTTCATCTCCAGGAACACGAACTCGTTGCCGGAGACGAGGCACTCCACCGTGCCGGCGTTCTTGTAGTTGACCGCCTCGCCGGCGCGGACGGCCGCGGCGAGCATCCGCGCCCGCAGCTCGGGAGTCACGGCGGGCGACGGCGACTCCTCGGCCACCTTCTGGTGGCGGCGCTGCACGGAGCAGTCCCGCTCCCCCAGCGCGACGACCCGGCCGTCGTTCAGCCCGAGGATCTGGACCTCGACGTGGCGGGCGTTGGCCAGGTAGCGCTCGAGCAGGATGGAGGGGGACCCGAAGAAGCGTTCCGCGCGCGTGGACGCCGTCTCGAAGGCCTTGCGCAGGCCTTCCTCGTCGTACACGGTCGCCATCCCGATGCCGCCACCACCGGCGGACGCCTTGACCATGATCGGGTAACCGATCCCGCGGGCCGCCTCGACCGCGGCCTCGACCTCGGTGAGGGGGTCGGGGGTGCCGGCCGCCACGGGGACGCCGGCCGCCTGCATCAGATTGCGGGAGTTGATCTTGTCGCCCATCGAGTTGATCGCGTCGGGCGACGGGCCGATCCAGACGAGGCCGGCGTCGACGACCAGCTGCGCGAACCGGGCGCTCTCGGCGAGGAAGCCGTACCCGGGATGAATCGCCTCGGCGCCGGTCTGCTTCGCGGCCTCGATGATCTTGGTGGCGTCGAGATAGGACTCCTTGGGCGCCGCGGCACCGAGGAGCACCGCCTCATCGGCCTCGCGGACGAACGGCAGGTCGGCGTCGACGTCCGAGTGCACCGCGACGGCACGGATCCCCAGCCGTTGCGTCGTACGGATGATGCGCCGCGCTATTTCACCGCGATTGGCGACCAGAATCGTGTCGAACATGCGTGCTCCTCCGCGAGTTAACCCGGGCCGACCCTAGCGAAACGCCATCGGAGGTCGGCGAGCGCCGCGCGGCAAGCGTCAGCTCAGGCTGTGCGAGACGACGTCGGCGAGGGCGGCCACGACCCGCGGGTCGTACTCGTACGCCATCCCCAGGCGCAGCCTCTCGAGGGCGTCGCCGTGGCCGCGGATGTTGCCACCCGCCTCGCTGACGAGGTCGTCGTACGCGCTGACGGCTTTGATGATCCGGCTGCCGAGCGGCACCGTCTCATCGGAATCCCGGCGATTGCGGCGGTACGGCTCGGCCTGGCGTTCGACGAGGACCGCGACCCGGTCCAGGAAGCCGGTGCTCCGGATGATGTCGGCGCCGAGGCCCGCGACCCGCGTGCGGTGCTGCGCCGTCACCGTGAGCGTGCTGCCGGGCGGCATCGGGTCGTCCAGGGAGAGCTGGCCGACGTCGTGCAGCAGCGCTGCGTACTCGAGGTCGACCAAGTCGTCCTCGCTCATCCCGAGGCGCCGACCGGTCGCGACGGCGAGTTTCGTGACACGTTCCGCATGACCTTGTACGACGTACCCGCCGACCTCCGTGATGCGGGAAAGGGCCCGGATCGTCTGGCCGTAGGTGGCGCGGATCTTCGCGTAGCGCCGGTAAGCGAATTGCGTCACGAGCAGGGGTAGCGACAGCGCCGGCAACGCCCAGAGCTCCATGCGGTTGGCCGCCAGCGGGATCAGGACCCCAGTGGCGGCAATGGCGGCGCCGAGACCGAGTGACAGACGCAGTTCGGACGTGACCGCGGCCACGAACGGCACCCGCAGGCGCCATCGGCGGTCGAACGCCGCAAGCACGACATCGGTCAGCCCCGCCGCGGCAACGACAACCACCATCACCGACAGAATGGTCAGTTGTGGTGATGGGAGCGACAGATCACGTCGTACGACGGGAAAAAGGGCGGCAGCGAGCGCAACGATCAAGACTCGACGGGCGATCGTGTCCAAACGCAGGGTCCGGCCGACAGCCGCATGAATCATCCCGCCTGCCAGGCTCGCGGCAGCGGTCACTGAAATCGTCACGTACGCGCCATGCGGGACCGTCGTGGCCGGCGACAAGGACGTCAGACCGACGGAGTCTGTGAGCGCGTACGCGAGCGCCCCTGCCGTGGCCAGGGGGGACGCTTCGCGGTCGCCGGGCAATGCCACCCTGGCCAGCTCGCCGACGAAGATCAACGCAGCAAAAGCCAACGCAACGACAACGGTTTCCCGGCTGAGTGGGTGCAGCATCGCTTCCGGGGCGGCGACAAGGGTCAGTGCCCCCGCAGCGAGAATCAACGGGTGTGCCAGGAGCAATTGCCATAGGGCGATGGGCAACGGTGCCGCGCGACGCGCGGGCGTGGCCGCAGAACGCACTTGTGTCATGCGCGCGCGGAAGGCTGAGGGAGGAGCAGGGGCTCGCTCATCGAGTCACCGGCCTCCGCCGGCCGGAACGGCTCGGGGTCGCCTTCCCAGCCCACCCTGGCGACCGCCCCGACAAGTGCGGCGACCATCGCAGGGTCGAACTGGACGCCCTCACACCGGCGCAGCTCGGCTACTGCCTTCTCCACCGACCGCGCTGGACGGTACGAACGCGTCGACGTCATGGCGTCGAATGCGTCGGCGACCATGATGATGCGGGCGATCTCGGGGATCTCGAGGCCGACGAGCCCAAGGGGATAGCCGGCCCCGTCCATCCGCTCGTGGTGGTGAAAAACGCCGGCGAGCGAGTCGGTCAGGAATTCGATCCCTTCCAGCATTTCCAGACCGCGGGCCGGGTGCGTCTTGATGACGTCGAACTCTTCGTCGGTCAGCTTGCCGTGTTTGCCCAGAATCCGACTCGGGATGCCCGTCTTCCCCACGTCGTGCAGCAGGGCGCCATAACGGACGGCGTCGACACGAAACTCGGGCAAGTGGGCCTCGTGAGCGATCATCGTCGCTATGCGCGACACGCGTTCTGAGTGCCCGCGCGTGTAGCCGTCCTTCACCTCAATCGCCGCGATCAGCGCGCGCAGCGTTGCGTCATAGGCCTTTTCCTGCTCGGCATACTGGCGCAACGCCCACCGCGCGCTCAGGAACGGGAGAAGCAACAGCACGGCAGCCACGGGCGTATAGCTCAGCCACAACACTGCCAACATCAGGCCCAACGCGCCGTACGCGACGTACGACAGGCTCGACGAGGCGACTGCTCGCAATACCGATGTCGGACGCAGCCCTTCCACCATGGCGACCACGCCGGCGGTGAGAGCGACATTGATGATCGACTCGACGAGGACGGTCGCCATGACCACCCAGACCGTCCGAGGGAACGCATTCGACCCGAATGAGTGGACGGGCCCACCAAGCTGTTCGTACAACAAGCCGGCTGTGCCGCCCGCCAGGGCGAGTTGTCCGAAATTGAAGGCGCGTTTGACGAGTGCTGGTGACTCACTGCTGTAGGCAAGTGCGGCCGACGCACAAACCAGCGTCGCGCCGGCGGCACCCACAAGCGTGAAAGAAGCCACCGCGACGACGAGCCCCAATGACAAGTCGACCCAGCGCACTTTGGCCGACGAGAGCGAATCGCACGTGACCATGAGCCCGCACAGAAGTGCAACGGTCGGCCAATACGTGACATGGGCACCGGCAAAGGCGCATGCAGCCATACCGGCGACGGTGACCGTGCCGATGTAGATGCGGGCGCGCGCTGGCAGGCGCATGGGGCAATTCCTCGGGGGAAGAGGAGTCGAGATGGCGAGGCCGAGACCGGCACGCAATTAGACCCACTTGGTAAAGGGTGCGCCCTTGGTGAGGCTCTCTACCGCGTGCTCGATGGCCGTGAAAATCTTCTTCATCGAGGACCAACTCCTTTGCAAATGAAGTCACGGGGATCCGCTGAAATCCCGTGCAGCATCCGCTCCGCTGTGGAGTGCGGTTCTACTTGCTCGATGAGGGTCGTGCGTTCGTACCGGCCTCGGTCTCGCCATCTGCAGTTGTCAAATCGTCAGTGATGCCAAAGGCAAACCCTGCTCAACCGGCAGACGCGAACGTCTTCCCCCGTGCCGGCACGCATGCCGTGGCAACTGGGCCAGTGAATAGGCTTGATAACGATCACGTCAAGGCACTCGTCGTTAATTCTGGGAGATCGGACAAAAACGGACTCCTGCAACAGGGATAACACGGACGAACCGGACACCGGCGCAGCGATTGGCTCCGGTCGGGCGCGCCGACTATCTGAGGAGCGCGTGGCGCCCTAGTCTGATGGCGCGCCACGAGAGGACCAGACCAGATGACGACATTGCGCCTACGACCCGAGCTGGAAGAAGCGCTGCGTCGCATTCCTGGCGTCCGCGCGGCGAGCGTCGTCACCATGCACGACGCGACGCCCACTGAGATCCACATCCTGGCCGACAGGGCAAAGCAGCCGAAGCAGCTCGTTCGCGACATCCAGTCGCTCGCCCTGGCCAGCTACGACATCGACCTCGACCACCGGATCGTCAGCGTCGTGCAGCTGGACGACGAGGACGTCGCCGTCGACCCCAATGGTGAGATCACGATCCGTCCCCTCGTCGCTTCCGTCATGACGCAGACGGCCGGCTCCGACGCCACCGTGAGCGTCACCATTCGCACCGGTGCCGACGACTACGTGGGCACGGCGTCCGGCGCCGCCTCGGGCGGGGTGCGGGCGCGCCTGGTGGCACGGGCGACCCTCGACGCCCTCCGCGAGTTGCTGGGCACACCCGCCGAGATCGAGCACGCCTCGCTGGTGCCCCTCGGTGGCCGCACGATCGCGGTCAGCGTGGTCCACCTGACGACACGGCAGGGCGAACTGGTGCTCTCCGGCAGCGCCGTCGTACGCAATGACGACGCGGATGCCATCGCGCGGTCCGTCCTGGATGCCGTCAACCGGCGCCTGGCCGGATGACCGCCGGCAACTGACCCGGTGCGGGCTGACCGCTGCGCGGGCTGACCGGCGCTAGTCGACCTTGTTGATCTCGATACGCACTTCTTGAATTCGCGCCAGGACCTGGATCCGCAGGCTGTCCGGGGCGCGGTCCGAGCCGCAACATCGGTGCACGACCGACTTCACTGCCTTGTCCAGCCCGTACTGCTTGAGGCACGGCCCACACTCGTCGAGGTGGTGCCGCACCTTTTCGTAGTCGGTTGGCTCGATCTCGTTGTCGAGATACAGATAGACCTTGTCCAGCACCTCGGAGCAGTCAGTCGCATGCGGCTGGCCACAGCTCATGACCGGGCCTCCCCTGCAGACGAGCCTGCGCCGTCAACGACGGCGTCGGGATTGGTGAAACCACGCTCGGCCGCGTAGTCCTCCAACGAATGCCGGAGAGCGCGACGACCGCGGTGCAAACGGGACATGACCGTTCCGATCGGTGTCCCCATGATGTCGGCGATTTCCTTGTACGAAAAGCCCTCGACGTCGGCGAGATATACCGCTAGCCGGAAGTCCTCGGGCAGCGCCTGGAGCGCGTCTTTCACGTCACTGTCGGGGAGGTGATCGAGTGCCTCGACCTCCGCCGAGCGCAGCCCACGGGACGTGTGCGACTCGGCGTTCGCGAGCTGCCAGTCCTCGATCTGCTCCGTCGGCGACTGCTGCGGCTGGCGCTGCGCCTTGCGGTAGTTGTTGATGAACGTGTTGGTGAGGATCCGGTACAGCCAGGCCTTGAGGTTGGTGCCTTCCTGGAACTGGTGGAAAGCCGCGAACGCCTTGACGAACGCCTCTTGGACGAGGTCCTCGGCGTCCGCCGGCTTGCGCGTCATGCGCAGGGCGGCCGCGTACAACTGGTCGAGGAACGGCAGCGCATCGCGTTCGAAGCGCGCACTGCGCTGCTCAGCCGTCTCCTGTGTTGCAGGCTGCTCGGTGACGGGTCCCACCTCCAAAGCTTGTGGACCGGAGGATACGACCCCGTCGAAAAACCACTGCACACGTGGTTCGACAACCGCCGCCGGCCGTTCTGCGCAACCGCACGCGCCCACAAGATCTCCTTCGAGTTTGCCCGTTCCTGTGTGGCGTCAACGCATGTTGTGCCACCACTAATTCCGGACGCTCCGCAGGACCCATTGGGCGGCCAGCATTGCGGCCTCGGTGAGCGCGGGACCGGGTCGGGGCGAGTGCCCGGCGCCGGGTATCGGGTGGATGTGCGGGCCGGGCACGGCGGCCGCCAACTCGGTCGGACTGCCGAAGGTGTCGCGCTGGCCCTGCAGGACGAAGGCGGGCACTCCTGCCCCGGCCAGCTCCGACGCCCGAGACCTGTCCGGGCGGCCGGGCGGGTGCAGCGGAAAGCTCAGAGCCAGCACAGCAGCTGCGCCCAGGGCGCTCGCCGAGCGTGCCGCGACTCTGGCCCCGTTGCTGCGCCCGCCAACGACGAGCGGGACCGGCGCCGCCACCCGGCTGCGAGCCTCAGCCACGAGCAGGGCAAAGCACGCGTCGAGCTGCGCGACCGGAGTGGGAACACGCCGGCCCGCAACCCGGTAAGGCTGCACCGTGCGGGCCACCGCACACCCGGCGGTGAGCAATGCGTCCCGGACCGCGAGGATGTCCGGCGCGTCGGAGTCGCCGGACGCGCCGTGGCCGATGACGACCAGGGCGGCGGGCGGCGGGGCAGTCGGCGTGGCTGCGAACGCTTGACCGTCGAGCAACAGGTGCGCCGGCCCGAACGGCGTGGCGACAATGATGGTCGACCCCGGAGATGTCACACCGACATCCTGGCGAATTGGAGGCTGGCGCACCCATGGTGGCCCTCGGACCGGCGTTCCCGCACGCCGTCGGGGAGCGACCGGACCCCTATTCGACCTTCTATCTCGACGTCGCGGCGGCCCAACTGGCCGACTGGCTCCCGACAACGGAGTCGCTCACCGTCCTCGACCTGTCCCGGGCAGCAGGCCGCTTCGCGCGCCAACTCGCCGCCGACGGCCACACCGTTGTGCACGTCGCGGCCCAGCTCTCGGACGCGACCGGCCACGACAGGCCGAGCGTCGTCGCCGTCGTGGCCGACAGCCGCGATCTGTCGTGGCTGTCGGACGACTGCGTGGACGCTGTCCTGGCGGAGGCGGGGGCGCTGTGCTTCTCCCTGGCTGCCGAGGAGACCGTGGCCGACATTGCGCGCGTCCTCCGGCCGCAGGGCCGCCTCCTGCTGTGCGTCGAGTCCCTCGTACTGGGGCTGTCGCGCCTGGCTGAACAAGGCCTCTGGGCGGAGCTCGCGGACGCGCCCGCTGCGGATGTCGTCCTCGTCCCCAGTGCCGACGGCACGATCACCCGCTGTTTCTGGCCCGAGGAGCTCCGGGAGCTCTTGACCCGCGCGGGCTTCGCGCTCGACTGGATCCGCCCGCGCTCGGTCCTGCCGCAAGCAGTCGTCGAACGAGCCCTCGCGGACAACCCGCTGTCGCTGCCGATGCTCGTACAAACAGAAGTTGCCCTTGCCGCGGAGCGCGAGAGCGACCCGGTCGGTATCCACCTGGTGGCGTCGGCGCGGCTCGCCTGAACGCGCCGCGGCGGTAGGCGGTGTGACGGGGTCAGGCCTCCGACTTGGCCTGATCCTCGATGCAGCGCGCCGCCTCCGGTCGCGCCTCGAGGCGCTCGTCCGGGAGCTGCTTGCCGCACACCACGCACCTGCCGTAGGTGCCGGCGTCGATGCGGGCCAGAGCCTCGATGACCTGGTCACGCTGGTCGCTGATCGCGTGCAGGATCGCGTCCTGACGCTGGGCGTCGGCGACGATGCTGCCGCTGTCCGCCGGGTGCTGATCGAAGGAGCTGAGCTCGGTGAAGTCCATCGCGTTCTCGCCTTCGAGGACCTTCGCGGACCCGTCGATGTCGGCGAGGAGCACCTCGAGGCGGGCGCGGGCGTCGTCGGTCTTCACGATGGTTCCTTTCGAGTGGCGGTGCCGGCAACTGCTGCGGCATCCGGGTGACCTTACGGCCGACTGCCCCCGTACCCCGGGTCAGCAGCGCTACCCATGGGCGGCCCGGCGGGATCGGCGAGCTGCGGCACAACCGCGGCTAGGATCGCCGCGAGGCGGAGGAGGCAACGGATGAGCACGTCGACAGTTCACGAGCTGTGGCCGGCCCCCACGCCGATCGCGCCCGTCGACGCGAGAGTGGCCGTCCCGGGATCCAA
>JAVEEB010000009.1 GCA_030840665.1 Frankiaceae bacterium
AACCGACGCTTGACATCAGAGCGGCCGAGCGTCGGCAGAACGCACTGCAGATCTGCTCGGTGGTGCCGTCGCTCATCATGGCGATGTATCGCTATCGCAGCGGCCTCGAGCCCATCCCGCCCCGCGACGACCTCGGCTACGGCCCGAATTACATGTGGATGTTCAGCGGCGAGGACGTCGACCCCGACAAAGGCCGGGCGGTCGAGCAATACCAGATCACCACGATCGACCACGGATTCAACGCATCCACCTTCACCGCTCGAGTCATCGTGTCGACCGGTGCAGACATCGGCGCGTCCGTCGCGGGCGCGATCGGCGCGCTGTCCGGAACGCTGCTCGGCGGTGCCCCCTCGCGCGCGCTCGATCTGCTCGACGCGATCGGCACGCCGGAGAATGCGCGGCCGTACCTGGTCGACGCGGTCACGCGTGGCGAGAAGATCATGGGCTTCGGTCACGCCGTGTACCGCACGGAAGACCCACGCTCGACGCTGCTGCACGACGTGGCCAAGCGGCTGCGCGCCGGGAAGCTCGAGTTCGCGGAGCAAATCGAGCGCACCGTCGTGGAGGTACTCAACGAGCTGAAGCCCGGCCGCAACCTGTATGCCAACGTCGAGTTCTACGCCGGCGTCGTGATGGAGGAGGCCGGCCTGCCGCGTGACCTGTTCACGCCGACGTTCGCCTCCAGCCGCGTGATCGGCTGGTGCGCCAACATGCTCGAGCAAGCGGCCGACAACCGGATCATCCGTCCATCGGCTCGCTACGTCGGGCCGCCTCCGCCCCAACCGGTGCCTGAAGACGCCTGATGGTGTTCACAGAGCGCCATCGCCGCCCGAGGGTGGGCGGCGGGGCGGTAGCTGGGTGAAGGTCGAGGTCTTCAGCGGCAACGCGTCTGACTTGGCGGACGCGCTCGTCACGCTCGTGCCGCAGCTTTCGAAGTCGAACCCGCCGCCATCGCTCGATGAGGTCGAGGCGATGCTCGGGTCCGACGCGATCACGCAGTTCGTCGCGCGCGATGACGGCGGCGGCATCGTCGGCGTGTCGACGCTCGCGATGTTCCCGATCCCCACGGGGCGGCGCGCCTGGGTCGAAGACGTCATCGTCGACGAATCTGTTCGTGGGCAGGGCGTCGGCGAGGCGCTGACGCAGGCGATGATCAACGCGGCGCGCTCGTGGGGCTGCAAGACCATCGAGCTCACATCGCGTCCCTCCCGTGAAGCGGCCAACCGGCTCTACCAACGCTTGGGCTTCACGCTTCGAGAGACAAACGTGTACCGCTTCGAGCTGTGACGGTGCTGCCGCCAGGTTGATGGTTCCCTGTCCGGCCTGACGTGTGTGCGACCGGTTCCGTGTCTCAGCGACAACTGCCTCAGTGTCACACCCTGCTGCGACGATGTCTGCATGGACGATGTCGATGATCTTGTGATTGCTGACGGCCTGATCCTCCGCTCGGTCCTGGTGCTGTTGTTGGTCGAACGGCGAGGAGCTATGCGCGTCTGCGAGCTGGTCGAAGGCCTTCGGCGGTCCGGCTTCGCCGTACGCCGGCGGCCCAGCGAGGAGATCGCTGATGCTCTGCGGTGGGAGATCGCGCGTGGCCGGGTCGTTCGTCTGGAACGAGGGGTCTACGCCGCAGGTCACGTTGCGAAGGTCACCAGGCACCGGATGCGGCATCGTGTCGCTGAGACACGGAACCGATCAGGCCTGCACGACGAGGTGGAGGCCGAAACGGCAGGCTGACGCAGCGCGCGAGGGACCGGACGAGCGAGCCCCAGGGGCGTCCTTCCGGGCGAGCCTTTCGGTCGTAGCCTCGGGGCGTGCCTGATCCCGTATTGCAGACGAGTCCGCTCGGCTTCCAGTGGGCCACGATCGATCCATTCCTGTTCTGCGTGCACCACCTCGACGCGTACCCCGAGGCCAACGCGCACATGGGGCCCGCAGCGTCACTCGAGGCGCGCGACATCGGCATGGACTTCGCCGGAGCCGATGGCTGGCGGATGTATCACGGCAGCACCGTGCCCGGCTTTCCGCAGCACCCTCACCGCGGGTTCGAGACCGTCACGTTCGTTCGACAGGGGTACGTCGACCATTCCGACTCGCTCGGCGCGACCGCTCGCTTCAGCCGCGGCGACGTGCAGTGGCTGACGGCGGGTCAGGGGATCGTGCACTGCGAGATGTTCCCGTTGCTCGACCAACACGGCCCGAACCCGTGTGAGCTGTTCCAGATCTGGTTGAACCTTCCGGCGGCCGACAAGATGGTCGACCCGTATTTCACGATGTTGTGGAACCACGACATCCCCCGCCACGACTCGGTCGACGACGAGGGCCGTGCGACGGAGATCACGGTGATCGCCGGCGCGGTCGCCGGTCTGCAACCGCCTACCGCTCCGCCGAACTCGTGGGCATCACGCGCGGAGGCCGACGTGGCCATCTGGCACATCGTCAGCGAGCCGAGGGCGGAGTGGACGCTCCCGCCAGCCGCTGGGCCCGACACCGTGCGCACGCTCTACGTGTTCGAAGGATCCGTGCACATCGGTGACCATGATCTCGAGGCGTCGACCGGTGCGGTGCTGCGGACCGAGGGACCGGTGGTCATCGCGGGCGGGCCTTCTGGCGCCGAAGCGCTCGTATTGCAGGGTCGACCGATCGGCGAACCGGTCGCGCAGTACGGACCGTTCGTCATGAACACCAAAGCCGAGATCGAGCAGGCCTTCACCGACTACCGACGGACGGGATTCGGTGGATGGCCGTGGCCGACCGATGATCCGGTACACCCGCGTGAGGCAGGTCGCTTCGCCCGTCATGCTGACGGCCGGGTCGAGGAGCCGGATGTGATCAGATCGTCGAATGCTTGATCATCTGTCGATTCAGTGTGCTGACGTCGTCGCGAGTGCTGCGTTCTACGACGCCGTGCTCGGCGCCCTCGGGGGTGGACGCGTGATGGACTTCGGACAGGTCATCGGCTACGGCAAGGACGGACGTCCCACGTTCTGGGTCGGACCGCTGACGACCGGCGAGCCCAATCGCGAAGTCCACATCTGCTTCGAGGCGGCCGACCGAGTGGCAGTCCACGCCTTTTTCGATGCGGCTCTCGCCGCGGGCGCCGAAGTCCTCCACGAGCCGCGCGTGTGGCCCGAGTACCACCCCACCTACTACGGCGCGTTCGTGCGCGACCCCGACGGCAACAACGTCGAGGCGGTCTGTCACTCGCCTGAGTGAGCTGGTAGGCGGCGGCGTCGCGCGGTCGCGAGTGCAGCGAGGCCGACGACCAAGGAGACCGCGCCGAGCGCGAGGGCAGCGGTGGCGAGTCCCTTCGACGATGACGAAGGTGACGACGATGAC
>JAVEEB010000139.1 GCA_030840665.1 Frankiaceae bacterium
CTGCACGAGCTTTACGATTTGCGCCAGCGCTGTGTCGGCACCGATCTTGGTGGCCCGCACCCGTAGTGTGCCGGTCGTGTTGATGGTCGCGCCGATCACCGCGTCACCGGGGCCCTTGTGCACGGGCAAGCTTTCCCCAGTGACCGTCGACTCGTCGACGTCACTTTCCCCGTCCTCAACAGTCCCGTCAGAGGCGACCTTCGCGCCCGGACGGACAAGGAGCAGGTCACCGACGATCACCTCGGCGGTCGGGATTTCCACGGGCTCACCGTCGCGAACCACGAGCGCGACGGGCGGCGCGAGTTTCAGCAAGGCGCGGACGGCTTCGTTCGCTCCGCCCCGAGCCCGCATCTCGAAGTAGTGGCCGAGCAGGACGAACGCGGTGAGGATCGTCGCTGCCTCGTAGAACACGTCACCACCTCCGGTGAGGGTGACTCCGACCGAGTAGAGCCAGCCCGTTCCGACGGCAACCGCGACGAGCACCATCATGTCCAGCGTGCGCGCGCGCAAGGCCCGAAGCGCCCCGGCAAAGAAGACCTGCGCCGAGTAGACAATGACCGGAAGACTGAGCACGAGCTGGAAAACATCGTCGCGCAGACCAAAGGGCGCGGCCACCCCAAAGTGCAACACATCGCGTCCGATGCGCGACCACAGCGTGATCGCGGCTCCCAGGACAACAGCAACGACGAACCGGTTGCGCATGTCACGGACCATCGAATCCATGGACATCTCGCCATGACCCCCATGACCCATCACGTCAGCAGGGGTGGCTACGCGCCCACCGGGCGTGGCCGACAGCCCACTCGCGGCGGCCAGGCCGGCCGACTTCACATCGGGTCCCGCCGCCGCCGGATGCGACGCGGTCGGCGTGGGGCACAGATGATCCGCCGTGGACTCGCCGCGGCAGTGGTAACCACAGTCGCGCACCCACGCCGAAAGCTCCTCGATCGTGGTCCGGTCCGGGTCGTAGGTGACTGTCGCCGTTTGACCCACCGCGTTCGCCTCAACCAGCACTACGCCCGGACGGCGGCCCAGCGTTGCTTCCACCGCGTGTGCACTCGTCGCCCACTGCAAGCCGTCAAGTTCCAACACCACCGTGCGCGAAAGTTTGGATGTCATGACCCAGCCCTGTCCGGATTCCGTCACCTCGGGTCGCGAAGCGTCAACGGTACGCGGGCGGACGGTGGATTGGGGCGGTGTCCGTGCCCCCTCGCGCTTCCGCGTCAGTCGTCACATCCGGTGCGCCATCGGCGTGAGGAACAGCATCACGTTGAGAACCGTCAGAATGACAATGACGGAGATCATCGGCACGAGAGTGGCCCGGCGTCGGGCCGTTGACTGGTAGCGGCGGTGCGCGATGCGCCGTGCCGTGTACAACGACAGCAGCACCCCGAGGGTGAGGACGATGAACTGCAGCACTTGGATCGTCGCCGTCGGCACGAACGCAGTGGACCCACCGGAATTGCCAATGCCGACGAGGCTGCCGACCGTGTAAACGACCGACTTGCCCTCGGCAAGGAGGTGGAAGAGGTTGTGCGCAATGTGGCCGGCGACGTCGAGCGGGATGAGCGCGTATCCGAACCGGGCGAAGTTCTTCCACGTCGTCTCGGTGTTGCCACGGGCGGCCACCTTCGCTGCCGCAGCCAACAGTCCGACCGGCAAGGTGACCGCGACTGCGAAAGCGACTGTGAAAATCACTGCGTAGTTGGTGATCCCGGTCGATGAGCGGACACCATCGAGGATGTCGGTCCACACGCCGAGCATGGTCAGGTTCTGGATGAGGACGATGCCCATGATGGCCATCGCGAGAAACGACTCTTCGATCTTCGGTTTGTTGATGAACCACAGTTCGCTCGTCGGCTTGCGCAGCCGCACCGCGATGGCGTCGTTGGGGCAGGCCTTGATGCAGTTGGCACACAAGTTGCAGTTGGCGCTGTCGTCCAACGTGCGGGCGAAGCTGAACAGCGGGCAGCCGGCGACCGTGTCCGTGCCGTTGAAGCAGGCGGCCTTGCTCATGCAGGTCTTGCAGATGGCACTGTCTGCTCGCAACTCGACGGCGCCGGTGCGCGCATAGTTGCCCGACATGCCGCCGAGGAAGCACAGGTAGCGGCAGTACGCGCGCCGTTGGAAGAACGCCCCCGATGCGACGACGGCCGTCGTCATGAGCAGCAGCAGGATGCCGGAGCCCCACGGCGACTCGACGATGCCGAAGACGTGGTCCGCCCACGTGATCGCGAGAAATTGCGCGTCGATGATCCAGATGCCGTAGTTCTTGAGAAATCCCGGGACCGGTCGGTTCGCGCCGACGGCTTTCTGCACCCAGTCGGTCAGCGCGCCGAACGGGCAGACTGCACACCAGAAACGGCCGAGGAACACGAAGACCACTGGGATGACGGGCCACCACAGCACCCACATGAGCGCGGTGCCGGCGTTGTCGTGCGCCGCATCCGGCCCCACGAGCAGCTGGAACGCAACCAGGCCGAACACCGCAGCGACGGGAAGTTGTAGGACGCCGGGATACCAGCGGCTGCGCAGGACGCGGGCAACGATCCGGTACTTCATCAGATCGCGGCCGACAGGCGGCAGGCTGAGGCTGGGTGTGTCGAGGTCAGTGAGGTTGTGACCGCTGGCTGGTGGCGGCGCCGTGACCGTCATCGCTTGCGGAGCCGCATGGCGAGTCCCCCGATGAGCAGGCTCGCATTCACGACGGCGAAGCCGCCCAGGACGGCGAAACGCGGGCGCGAAACGGCGGGAGCATCGTGCTGCATGCCGGGCATTTCGGGGTCCATCGCCCCTTGCCCGCCGGAGGCCGGCGCGCCAGTGGTGTGCGTCATGCCTGCGTGCTCGTCCGCGGTCATCCCCGGCATGTCCTCCATCGCGCCCTGGTCATGAGTGGCCGACGGACTCGGCGAATGGCCGAGCGCCACGGGCGCAGCGGACATGACCAGCACCGCCGCACCGACGGCTCCGAGCAGGGCAAGAACACGCATTGGGGTTGCTCCTCAGCAAGGGGTCCTGCTCACTGTGCAGGACCGCCGAGCGCGCGCGACCGGATCCGGCCCCTACTGGCGCAACCTTCATTGAATCTTCAGAGATCTCCGGTGCTCAGCTTCACAACGAGGGACTCGCTGGGTCGTTGCCTGCCTCGGTCAGCCTCGCGAGCCGTCAGCGCACCCTCTTGGGTATTCTCATGCTCCCCAGCCCCCGTAGCTCAGGGGATAGAGCATCGGTTTCCTAAACCGTGTGTCGCAGGTTCGAATCCTGCCGGGGGCACCGCGCACTTGAGCCGTGCCCATCAATGGCTCAGACGAGGCCGTGACGTTGCGCCCACAGTGCCGCGCTCGTGCGGTCACTCACGCCGAGCACGGTGAAGACACGGGTGAGGTGCGCCTTCACCGTCTTCTCGCTGATCGCGAGGCGGCGCGCCACCGACTTGTTCGCCATCCCCGTCGCGACGAGCGCCAGGATTTCCTTCTCCCGCGGGGTCAGGGCGTCCGCGGCCGCGTTGCCGGCCGGCCTGTTTCCTGGCAGCAAGGCGCGCGCCGCGAGGGGCGAGAGAGGGACGCCGCCGTGGACCGCATCGCGGATGGCCCGCGTGATGATGTCCGGCTCGGTGTCCTTGAGGAGATAGCCGACCGCGCCCGCCTCCAGCGCCCCGAGGATGCGCGCACTGTCGCTGAACGACGTGAGCACGACGACTTTCGCGTCCGGCCGCGCCGCGACAATCTCCCGCGTTGCCGCGATCCCGTCCATGCCCGGCATGGACAGGTCCATGAGCACGATGTCGGGCTCGAGGTCGAGAACGGCCGCCGCCGCGCCCGCCCCGTCGTCCAACGCGCCGACCACGTCGATGTCGCCCGCGGCAGTCAGCAACTCACTGAGACCCCGTCGTACGACAGCATGGTCATCGACGATGAGCACCCGGATCATGCGTCGATCCTGGCGGGTGTCGCAACCGGCATCCGCAGCCGCACCGTCGTGCCGACGCCGGGTTCGCTGTCGACCGTCAACGTTCCGCCCTGCGCGACGACGACAGCGTCGAGCAACTCGAGTCCGACACTGCCGCGCCGGCGGGCGTCGGAACTCCCGGTGGAATAGCCGACCCCGTCGTCCCGCACGACCAGTTCGAGGACGTCCCCGTCGCGGGCCGTTGTCAATGTCACCGTTCTTGCCTTGGCATGTCGTACGACATTGCGCACGGCTTCTTGTGCCGCCCGGTACACGAGGCGCTCGGTCGTTTCGTCGAGATCCTCAGTCCCTCTTGCCTCGACGGTGACATCGATACCACGCAGTTCCAGTGTCGCCGCAATGTCAGTGAGTGCTGCCTCGAGGCCCGAGGCATGCAGGGCCGGTGGCGTGATTGTGATGACGAGGCTGCGCAACTCGCGCACCCAGCGACGGAGATCCGACGCAGCCGTCGACATCACGGTCGCGGCCCCCGGGTCGGCCGCACGCATCCGCTCTGCGGCCGCTGTGAGGGTGTACGACGCCCCCGTCAAGCCTTGCACCACGCCATCGTGCAGGTCGGCGGCGATAACGGCGCGTTCCCTGTCGGACGCTGCCAAGGTCGCCAGCAGCAGGCCTTCCCGTTCTTCCTGACTGTCCTTCAATCTGCGCGCCATTCGGTAGGCGAGCGGCACTTGCACGACGTACAGCAAGGCGAGCCCGAGGAGCAGGATCGGCAAGCTCGTCAACCACATGCGCCGGCTTGCGACCGTAATGACTTCGTACGGTTGATACGTCTCGAACAGCACCCGCTGGCCGCCCGCCAGCTGCACCCCCTGGTAAACCTGCAACAACTTCCCGAACTGCCGCTCGTCACCGTTTTCGGCGCTGTTGAGATCGCTGACCTCCGCCGAACTCGTGCCCTGTTCCAGCGCGGCAAGTTCAGACCCACCGAGAGGAAACTGCATGTCGATGAGGCGGGAGTCGTCGCTGTAGGCGAAGCGACCTGATGCGTCCCAGACCTTCACGCGAACGATGTGCGTGCCGATGACGCGATCGCGCACCAGCTTGTCCAAGGCGTCCCGCGCCGGTCCGGCGACCAGCGCGTCCGCGTTGAGGGTCGAGCCGACAACGTCTGTAATCTCGAGATTGGTGAGAGTGCGGGCATCCCGGATTGCCTCAGCTGTCGCGATGCTCTTCTGTGCAATGGCCAGGATGGTGCCGACAACAGCGAGCGCTACGAAGCCCGCAATCAGGAACTTGGCAATCGCCCGCGGAATGGAGACGGCCGGGAGTGCTCGCGCGGTGCCGAGATCCTGCTCACTCATGTGCCGACTCCCTGTTGTGCTGACGGGCTGACAGTACGACGTACTCAGCCGTGGTTGGGGCCGTCGTCGGAACCGCCGCCGTGCCCGCCAGAACCTGAGCCGCCAGAACCTGACCCGCCAGAGCCGCCCGATCCGGACCGTGAACCGTTGTCGTCGCCGGCATCGTGCGTGGCGGGGTCATCGGACACGCGGGTGGACCGGGTGCCGGACGGAGAGGTGCTGGGCGACGCGCTCGGGGAGACAGCGTCGTCGGATCCGCCACCACTGCCTCCGTGGTGTTCGATCTCGGTCGACGACTGCGAGGGGCTTGCGTCGTGTGATGACGTCTCCGGCGACTGGACGTCCTCGGGGTGGTTGCGCCCCGATGTCGGCAGGCCTGAGGGGGTCACACCTGTGGGCCTGACTCCGGAGGGCGTGACGCCTGGGGACGAGACGCTGGCAGAGGTGGCAGTCGTTGGTCCAGTCCCGACGGCCTTGTGGTTGTCGTCGATCGGCAGGCGGTTGCCGTCCGTCGCGGAGTGGCTGTTAGCTGACGCGAGGGAGAGCGCAACCGCGCCCGTGCCGCCTGTCGCGATGACGAATGCCCCGACGAGCATCGGCAGTTGGGTCCTTAGTGACTTGCGCATGATGACTCCTTTGCCGGCCGCGGCTGCGGCCTCTGTCAGCACCTTCCTGCCGCACCGGTCCCGGTCACCATGGGACGCAGGTCCTAGGACCATGCCGCAGGTGCGCGGGCTCCTACGCATGCGAGTACTGCTCAAGGGGTAGGGCTCGCCCGTCGACACTTACAAGGAGTAGCTCCCCGATCACGGGAAGCGACTAAGTTCATGGAGCCGTCCTCAGTCACCGCGCGTCAGTTCGACGCCGAGACCGGCAGTCCCGTGCCCCTCCGAGGAGCGCGTTTCGACAGCACTGAGGCGTTCGAGCGGTGGCAACCAGAGCCCCGTCACGCTGGACGACGGAGGACGAGTATGACTTTCCAGACAGCAAGTGTTCCCATCTCCACCCGGCCGGCCCGTCGTCGTCTTCGCGCGTTCGGTGGGACGGCAGTCGTCGCCGGCGTATCGGCCATCGTCTTCGTCGCCAGCGCGGACAGCGCCCACGCGGCCGTCTCCGCCGTTGGCCTTGGTACTGCAACGAGCTTCGCTGTCCTTGCCGGCGCCGGCATCACCAACACCGGCCCGACGACCGTGACCGGTGACCTCGGTACCTTCCCCACCACGACGTTCACGGGCGGCGGATCGGTCACCATCAACGGCACCAACCATGCCGGCGACGGCGTGGCCCAGGGCGCCAAGAACGATCTGACGACGGCCTACATCACGGCCGCCGGCGAGGGACCGACATCCCCCATCGCCGCTGACCTCGGCGGGCAGACACTCACCGCCGGCATCTACAACTCGGCCTCCTCCATCGGCCTCACGGGCGCTCTCACCCTCGACGCGGCGGGCAACCCGGACGCGGTGTTCGTCTTCCAGGCGGGATCCTCGCTGACCACCGCGTCAGGCAGCACCGTCAACCTGGTCAACAGCGCTCAGGCCTGCAACGTTTTCTGGCAGGTCGGCAGCTCAGCGACCCTCGGCACCGGGTCGGCATTCCGGGGCACCATCCTCGCCCTGTCCGACATCACCGTGACGACAGGTGCAACGGTGCAAGGACGTGTCCTGGCGCGTAACGGCGCCGTGACCCTCGACACGAACGTCATCACGCGGCCGTCCTGCGCAGCGCCGACGGCATCCGCCACGGCGACACCGACCGCGACACCGACCGCGACACCGACCGCAACGCCGACCGCAACTCCGGTCGTCACGCCCACCGTTTCTGCCAGCCAGGTCTCGGTGACGCCGGTTGGCGGCGTGCACACCGGCGACGGGTCGACCAGCCACTCGTCGTCGAGTCCGTACGGTGTTCTCGGTGGACTCGCGCTCGGAGCCGTCGGTGGCGTCACCCTCCTCGCGGCACAACGCCGCCGTTCAAGCCGCCGCTGACCCGTCACGCACTACGTGCCGCTGATGCTTAGGCGCCTGCGCCGAATACCGAGCGAACGCCGCCTGCCCCCTCTCGTGATCGCGGGGTGGGCGGCGGTGCTCGTCGGCGGCTTGGTGGCCGCTGTTGCCGCCTTCACTCACCCGGGCGACAGCGCCTCCCTCGGGATTGCTGCAACTCAGTCGCCAACGGCTGGTTGGCTCTCGCCTGCTGTGTCCACTACGCCGTCGACGTCGCGTGACGCGTCGCCGGCCGCGCCGCAGACGCCGTCGACCGCCGGGACCGTCGGCCCGTTGACCCACCTCGCACGGTCCACGCCCGTGCGCGTGCGCATGCCGGCGATAGGTGTCGACTCGTCGCTCATGCAACTGGGCTTACAGAAGGACGGATCGCTCGAGGTGCCGCCTACAGGATTCCCGGCCGGTTGGTTCACTGGCGGCCCCACGCCCGGCGAGCTCGGTCCCGCCGTCATCGCCGGTCACGTCGACTGGAACGGCCGTCCCGGAGTCTTCTACGACCTACGATCGACCCGCGTAGGTGACGAAGTGGACGTTGTGCGCAAGGACGGCACGGTCGCCGCGTTTCGCGTGACACGAGTTGCCCAATACGCCAAGGACGCCTTCCCGACCGCGCTCGTCTACGGGAACGTCGACCACGCGGCCCTGCGACTCATCACCTGCGGCGGCCAGTTCGACCGCACCGCGCGCAGCTACACCGACAACATCGTCGTGTTCGCCGATCTGATCACCTCACGCGCCGCGTAGCTCGCTCGGCAACAATCGTCCGGCCTCCCGTTCCAGCGTCGGGACCCCTGGGGCCAGCGGCAGGAGAACACGGAAAGTCGCTCCCTCGCCGAGCGCCGTATCGAGCTCGACGCGGCCGCCGTGCGCCGCCACCACCGCCTGCACGATGGACAGGCCGAGGCCGCTGCCGCCCTGATCCCTCGTACGCGATTCCTCAACACGGTAGAACCGCCCGAACACCAGGCCGGCATCCGCCGCGTCTATGCCGGGCCCGTCGTCGATGACCTCCAGCGAGGCCCAGTCGGCGCCGTCCTCCGACAACGTGGACAACTTCACGGTCACGGATGCGGTCGACGGCGTGTGTACCAAGGCATTTCGTACGAGATTCGTGATCACTTGGCGCAGCCGGACGGGATCGCCCATCGCGATGGGCGGTTCGTCGTCCGCGACCTCGATCTCGATGGAGCGCTCCGGCGCGAGCGCCTGCGCGTCGAGCACGACGTCCGCGGCCACATCCACCAACGGCACCGGGACGAGCACGAGCGGGCGCTTTTCGTCCAGTCGAGCCAGCAACAGCAGGTCTTCGACGAGGGCGCGCATGCGATCGGCCTCGCCTTCGATGCGCGCCATCACCCGCACCACCTCGTCCAGGTCGCGCACGCCGCCGCGCCCCACCAGATCGGCAAAGCCGTGGATCGAGGTCAGCGGCGTCCGCAGTTCGTGACTCGCGTCGGCGACGAACCGCCGCATCCGCTCTTCGGAACGGCGCGCATTGGTTTCCGACGACTGCCGTTCCGCAAACGCGCCTTCGATCTGTTGCAGCATCCCGTTGAGCGACGCGGACAACCGGCCGACTTCGGTCGTCGGGTGCGCGTCGTCGGGGAGGCGGCGCGTGAGATCGCCGGCCGCAATGGCCTCGGCCGTGGTTTCGACATCCTCGAGAGGGCGGAGGCTGCGACGCACCAGGAAGCGGGCGACGAGAGCGACCGCGAGCAGGAGCACGAGCCCCACGATTCCCTCGAGTTTCGCGAGTCTGGCAATGGTTCCGTCGACGTTCCCGAGGCTCTGCGCGACCATCACGGAGCCGTCCCCGGATGTCAGTGGCGCGGCCAGGACGCGCCATTCGTCGGCGCCGCTGACGCCCTTGACCGTGAACGGTTTCCCGTCCAGCGCGCGGGCCTGGGCGACGGTCAATGCCGGAAGCGCGGGGGTGACCTCGCCCGACCGCAGCGGGTTACGCACCTCGTCGTACACGGAACCGTCCGGGTGCGAGAACTGCACGAGGAATGGACTCGGCGGGCCCAATGGCCGGGAGTTCGGCGTCGTACCCGCAGCGGTGCCGGCCCGCGGGGTCGTGCCAAGACGATTGGTGCCATCCGGCTGCGGATGTCCGCACGATCGCTGATTCGGGCCCTGTACGACGACGCCGGAGCTCGAGGTGGTCAGCGTGCACTGCACGGCCTCGGTGACCACCGCCTTGAGCTGCTGGTCATCGACAGACACCAGGTAGCCGCGCAACAACGTCGAGGCGAGCAGACCCGCGCCCAGCAACGCCACGGTCACGAGCATGACCATGGCGGCGACGAGCTGCACGCGCAGCGGCGTACGACTGGACAGTTTGTACGACGAGCGCGTCACGGCCGTGGCACGCGCAACACGTAGCCCACGCCGCGCAGCGTGTGCAGCAGGCGCGGGTCGCCCGTGTCCACCTTGCGCCGCAGCATCGACATGTAGGACTCGACGATGTTGGCGTCGCCACCGAAGTCGTACTGCCACACGTGATCGAGGATCTGTGCCTTGCTGAGCACACGGCCCGGGTTGAGGAGGAAGTAACGCAGGAGCTTGAACTCCGTCGGCGACAACGTGACGCCTTCCCCGGCCTTGATGACTTCGTGCGTGTCGTCGTCGAGCTCGATGTCGGCGAACGTCAGGCTCGCGCTCTGGCTCGAGTCAGGGGCGCCGTGCCGCCGCAGCAACGCGCGTAGCCGGGCGACGAGCTCATCGAGGCTGAACGGCTTGGTGACGTAGTCGTCGCCCCCGAGGGTCAGGCCGGTGACCTTGTCGTCCGTGCCGTCGCGCGCGGTGAGGAACAGGACGGGCGCAACCATCCCGTCAGCACGCATCCGGCGCGTCATGTCGAAGCCGTTCATGATCGGCATCATCACGTCGACGACCAGCGCGTCCGGCTTGAACGTGCGCGCGACCTGCATCGCCTCCCGGCCATTGGTGGCGGTCGCGATCTCGAACCCCTCGTAACGCAGGCTCGCGCCGAGCAGTTCGAGGATGTTGGGCTCATCGTCGACGACGAGCAGCTTCGGCATGGGAACGGCAGCGGCGGTCACGGAGGTCTCCTCGTCGGGCGGAGCTTCATCCTCACAACCCCCACTGTGCCCTAACTGGAGCCTTCCTGGATGTTCCCTGAATCTAGCCAGTCGTGGCTCTCAGGCACGTTCAGGTGAACTGCAGGTCCTTTGCAGGCGTTACGGATGCCCATGTTCGACGGTCGTCTTTCACGAGGACAGGAGAGGCACATGACCTCCATCGAGGCGACCGCCACACCCGGCTGGCCACCGGATCAACGAGCGGCCGCTCCGGTGCTCGACATCGTGATCCCTGTCTACAACGAAGAGGCCGACCTGGAGCCCTCGGTCCGCAGGCTGCACGCTCACCTGGTCTCCCGATTCCCGTACGCGGCCCGCATCACCATCGCGGACAACGCGAGCACCGACGGCACCTGGCGGATCGCGACGGCGTTGGCGCTCGAGTTCCCGATCGTGCGGGCCGTCCGACTGCCCGAGAAGGGTCGCGGCCGCGCGCTGCACGCCGTCTGGTCCGCCAGCGACGCGGACGTGCTCGCCTACATGGACGTCGACCTCTCGACCGATCTCAACGCCCTGCTGCCACTCGTGGCGCCCTTGCTGTCAGGTCATAGCGACGTTGCGATCGGCAGCCGGCTGACCCACTCGGCCCGCGTCGTCCGCGGTCCGCGCCGGGAGCTGATTTCCCGGTCGTACAACGCCGTATTGCACGCCACCCTCGCGACGCGCTTCACCGACGCGCAGTGCGGCTTCAAGGCCATCCGCCGCGACCGCGCGCAGTTGCTGCTGCCGCTGGTTCAGGACAACGCCTGGTTCTTCGACACGGAACTCCTCGTCCTCGCCGAACGCGCCGGCATGCGGATCTCCGAAGTGCCGGTCGACTGGGTCGACGATGCGGACTCGCGGGTTGACCTCGTGTCGACCGCGCTGGCCGACCTCCGCGGTGTGGTGCGACTCATGCGCGGCCTCGCCTTCGGCACCATCCCTGTCGAACGGATCCGCACCAAGGTCCAGGCCGAAGCCCCACGCCGGCTGTCGACGCAACTCCTGCGATTCGCCGCCGTTGGGGTGCTCAGCACCATTGCCTACTTGATTTTGTACGTCGTGCTGCGCGGATCCATGTCGGCCCAGCTGGCCAATGTGACCGCCCTCGTCGTCACCGCGGTCGGCAACACGGCACTCAACCGCAGCTGGACGTTCGGCGCCCGCCGGTCGGTCGGCGTCCTTCGATCGCAGCTGCAGGGATTCGTCGTCTTCGCCGTCGCGTGGGCGCTCACCGCCCTTGCCCTGGTGGCCGTCCATGCGATGGAAGCGACGCAGAGCCGGGCCGTAGAGGTCGTCGCCCTGATCGTCGCGAACCTTTTCGCCACCGTTCTGCGATTCGTCGCCTTGCGTGGCTGGGTTTTCGGCTCCGCCGCCCGCCGCCCCGCCCTTGATCGGAGCGCCTCATGACAACGCTGCTGACAGCCCACGACGGCGTCGCGGGCGACCACGTGTCGGACCCCGTTTCCGGACGACGATCCCCGCGTTGGTACCGGCCGTCATTGCTCGCTCTCCTGATCGTGACGGCGGCCCTCTACCTCTGGGACCTCGGCGCTTCCGGCTGGGCGAACGCCTTCTACTCTGCCGCGGTGCAAGCCGGCGCAACCAGTTGGAAGGCGTTCTTCTTCGGCTCCTTCGACGCGAGCAACGCGATCACGGTCGACAAGCCACCCGCATCCCTGTGGGTCATGGAATTGTCCGCTCGGGCATTCGGCGTCAACGCGTGGAGCATCCTCGTCCCGCAGGCACTACTCGGCGTGGCGAGCGTCGCGCTCCTCGTGGCGACGGTGCGCCGGCGATTCGGGGCCGCGGCCGGACTCATCGCGGGCGGCGTGCTCGCATTGACGCCGGTCGCCGTGCTGATGTTCCGCTTCAACAACCCCGACGCACTGCTGGTGACCCTGCTGATCGCCGCGACGTACGCCATGACGCGCGCACTCGAGAAGGCGTCGACGCGCTGGATCCTGTTGGCCGGCTCCCTCATCGGATTCGCCTTCCTGGCAAAGATGTTGCAGGCCTTCCTCGTCGTGCCGGCGTTCTCCCTGGCATACCTCATCGCTGCCCCGACGACCCTGTGGCGGCGGGTACGGCAACTGCTGGCCGCGGGATTGGCGATGATCGCCTCCGCCGGTTGGTGGATCGCCATCGTGTCGCTCGTGCCCGCCAGCTCACGGCCGTACATCGGCGGCTCACAGGGCAACAGCGTGCTCGAACTTGTCTGGGGCTACAACGGACTCGGACGTATCACCGGCAATGAGACCGGGAGCGTCACGGGCGGTGGCGGTGGCGCCGGCGGCAACCAATGGGGCACACCCGGCTGGAGCAGGATGTTCAGCGCCAGCATGGGCGGCCAGATCAGCTGGTTGCTGCCGGCCGCCCTGCTGCTGATCGTCGTGCTGGCGTTCGCGTTTCGCCGCCTGCCACGCACCTCCGGCAAGTCCGCTGCGGTCATCCTGTGGGGCGGCTGGCTGCTCGTGACCGGCGCAACCTTCAGCCTGATGAAGGGCATCATCCACGAGTACTACACGGTCGCCCTCGCTCCCGCGATCGGCGCACTGATCGGCATCGGCACTGTCACGCTCTGGCGGCACCGCGACATCCTCGCGGCCCGTGTGACCGCAGCGTTCCTGCTCGTCGTGACGGCCTGGTGGTCGGTCGTGCTCCTCGAGCGGTCGGCGGGCTGGCATCCCGCGCTGCGTACCGCCATCGTCATCGCCGCCACGGTGGCCTGCATCGGCATTCTCGTGCCGGGCCGGCTGCCCCGGGCGGGCATCGCGATCGTGGCGGCTGCGATCGCCTTCACGACACTCGGCGGCAGCGCGGCGTACGCGCTCACGACGGCCGACACTCCGCACGGCGGCAGCATCGTGACCGCCGGCCCGGCTGTCACCGGCGCGCGCGGCGGCCCGGGTGGCCGCGGCGGTGGCGGGGGCGGTCGCGCATTTCCGGGACGGGGCCCGGCGGGCGCCCAGGGAACCACCGGCGCTCCTGGCGCCGGCCTTCCACCGGCGACCCAGCCCGGTCAGGGCGGCGGGCCTCGCGGCGGCGGTGGCGGCGCTGGCGGTGGCGGCGGCCTCGGCGGACTGCTCGACGCGACAACGCCGTCGGCCGCCCTCCTCGACGTGCTGCGCGCGGGTGCCGCCGGGTACGACTGGCCCGCGGCGGCCGTGGGCTCGAATCAAGCTGCCGGCGTGCAGCTCGCGAGCGGGCTGCCCGTGATGGCGATCGGCGGCTTCAACGGCAGCGACAACTCGCCGACGCTTGCCCAGTTCCAGCAATACGTCGCGGACGGCCGCGTGCACTACTTCCTGGCGAACGGCGGCGGCGGACGCGGGTTCGGCACGGCCAACGGCGGCTCGACGGCGAGCGCGGACATCTCGTCGTGGGTCGCCGCCAACTTCACCGCGACGACCGTGGGCGGCGTGACCGTGTATGACCTGACGGCACCGTCGGCGGCAGCCGGCGCAGGGGCGTGATGCAGCGCTGGACCGGTGCAGGGGAGTGATGCGGCCGCAGCCGGCGCAGGGGCGTGATGCAGCGCTGGACCGGTGTGGACCGGCACGACGCAGCAATGACCCTGCCAACGAGACGGTGAGCCCGACATGACGGAGGCCGGGCGCATTTGCGCCCGGCCTTCCGTTCGCCATCAATCAGGGATCAGCCGCCCCATTGGCCCCTGTTCGGCGGGTCCATCGGGTCGGACGGGGAGCGGTACCCCTCCGGGTTGTAACCCGCCGGTCGGGGAGCGCCCGCAGATGCGGGATCGACCAGGTGCGCAGGACCCCCGTCGTACACAACCGTGTCTTCAGTCACGTTGCCCGCCGGCTGCCGAACGGGGGCGGGAGTCGGCGGCTGCTCGGTCGGGTACGGCTGGTAGCCCGACGCGGCATCCGCTCTTGTCTGCGCGGCCTTTGCCTGGGCCGCGGCCTTCACAGTTGGGGCATCCTCTTCCACCTTGTCCAGCGCCCGCGTCCACCGCTCGCTCATCGGCTTGATGAGACCGCCGCCGATGCCGACAACGGCGATGCCCGCGACAGCGAACAGCGCCGCGAACGCGATGGCGTTCACGATGGCCGGCGCAACGTTCAGCTGGCTCAGGGCTGCGAGCACCCCGAAGACGGCGATGAACGCACCGACGAACGTGGAAACCGTGTCACCGTAGGAGACTCCGCCCAGCACGGAACGCAGAATGTTGCGCACGATGCTCGCCAGCCAGAGGGCCAGCACCACGATTGCCACGGCCGCGACGATCCGCGGCAGGAACGCGACGGTCGCCGCGATGTAGACGGTGACCGGGTTGTCGCCGAAGGCCTGGAATGCCAGCGAGAGCCCGATGAGCCAGACGGCCACCTTGACCACCGTGCCGAGGAGACCGGCGACGCCGCCCTTCGCCTTCTGCACCACCTGCCGCCCGTATTCGTTCTTGGCGACCAAGTTGTCGACGCCGACTCGCCGGGCGATCCTCGTGACGATGCCGGCCACGATTTTGGCGACGATCCACGTCACCAGGATGATCAGAATGAATGCGGCCAGATGCGGTAGGAAGGCTCCGGCCGTCCGCAGCCCGTCGCGAATTCCTTGTCCCATGGGGTCGTTCCTCTCGAAAGTCGGCAAGCGTGACACGCCTGTCCGTTACGTCCGGTTTGCCCGCATTGAGGCCGACGTAAGCGGATGCCGTCCCGTGCGGCTCGGCGCGGGCGGCCGATACCGTGTGCGCGGTGAGCCCGTTGACCATCCCCGCCGCGCGACAGGGGCCACCGGGGATCGCTAACGGGGGCTGGCTGGCGGGCCTGTTGGCGGAGGCGGCCGGGACGCCCAGATCAGGCACCGTGACCCTTCGCAAACCCACGCCGGTGGACACGGCGCTCAGCCTCATCGCGAGCGACGGCGGCGCCGCCCTCAGCCTCGGCGGCGTGGAGCTGGCGACACTCGCCGCCGGCGCGCCCGACAGCCAACTGCCGGCGCCGGTTTCCTGGCAGGAGTCGGTTGCCGCGGCTCCCTCGTACATCGGTCTCGTCCGCCATCCCTTCCCCGGCTGCCTGGTGTGCGGCAGCGGCCGTACCGAGACCGACGCCCTGTGCCTGCGGCCCGGTCGCATCAGTCCGGACGTGGTCGCCGCCCCGTGGCAGCCGGCGGCGTGGACGGACGACGGCAGCGGCCACGTGACCATCCCCGCGCTGTGGGCCGCGCTCGACTGCCCCAGCGCATGGGCGATTGACGACGAGGGGCGAGCCGTGGTCCTGGGGCGGATCTCGGTGCGCATCGACAGCGTGCCGCGCGTCGGTGAACGGCTTGTCGTGGTCGGCTCGGTGCGCGAGCGGACCAGCAGGCGCATCGCCCAGTGCGGCTCGGCGATCTACGACGAAGCGGGGTCGCCGCTCGCCGTTGCCGCGTCGACGTGGTTCGCCGTCGACATTGCGACGTTCGCGCGCTAGTCGGACTCCCCGACCCGGCGTCGACGCGCGACCGCGGTGATGGCCGCGCCCAGAGCGATCAGCGCGACCCCGGTCTCGCCCAGCACACCGAGCGGCGCACCGGTGCGGACGTGCGACGGGACGCCCTCGAGTGCGAGGGCCTGCGACATGACACTGACCGCCGAATCACCGGCTGTGCTGTGCGCGATGACGCGGAAGGTGTACGAGGTGCCAGCGGCCAAACCCGTGATCACACAGGTGGTCGCTGTGGGGGGCACGGGATGGCACGAGGCGCCGCCCGGCGTCGCCCGCACCGTGTAGCCGGTGATCGTGGAGCCGAAAAGGTGTGCCGGGGGTTGCCAGGTGACCGTGACGACAGCGCCGGCAACCGTGGCCGCGGGAGCGAGCGGCGCCGAGGGCGGCCCGAACGGCTGGG
>JAVEEB010000184.1 GCA_030840665.1 Frankiaceae bacterium
GTGCGCCGGGGGCACGCGGGCGGGTCGGTAGAAGCCCTCGGCGCCGTACAACGCCTCGGTCATTGCCAGCTGCCAGGTCCGCCACCGCACGGACGCGAGGCTAGCCGCCCGGCGCTTAGGCTGGGCATCGTGACCTCCGCGCCGCAGGACCGCCCCGGCCGTCTCGACGTCGGGATCGTCGGCGCCGGCCGCGTGGGTGCCGTCCTCGGGGCCGCCCTGATCCGGGCCGGCCACCACGTCACCGGTGCGTATGCCGTCTCGAAAGCGTCGCGCCGGCGGGCCGAACTGCTGCTCCCAGGGGTCCCCCTGCTGGCGGCCGACGAGGTGACCGCCGGCGTCGACCTGGTGCTGCTCGCGGTGCCGGACGACGCCCTCGCCGGCCTCGTCGAAGGGCTCGTGGCGACGGAGGCGCTGCGGGCGGGCCAGATCGTCGTACACACTGCTGGTCGTTTTGGCGTGGGCGTCCTCGCTCCGGCGACGCGCATCGGGGCGCTGCCGCTCGCCTTGCATCCCGTCATGACGTTCGCGGGGACGCCGGTCGACCTGGAGCGGCTCGCCGGCTGCGTGTGGGGAGTCACCGCCCCGGCGGAGATCCTGCCGATCGCGCAGGCCCTCGTCCTGGAGATGGGAGGGGAGCCCGAGAACGTCGACGAGGGGATGCGGCCGCTGTATCACGCGGCCCTCTCGCATGCGGCGAATCACGTCGTCACGCTGCTGTCGCAGGCCGCGGACATGCTCACGGCGTCGGGGGTCACCCATCCCGCGCGGATGCTCGGGCCGCTGGTGGGAGCGGCTGTCGACAACGCGCTGCGGTACGGCGACGCGGCGCTGACCGGGCCGGTCGTCCGCGGCGACGCGGGCACCGTGCGGGCGCAGCTCGACGCCCTCCGCGCGCTCGCGCCGGAAGGTGTGGCGCCCTATGTCGCGCTGGCCCGGTCCACCGCGCTGCGCGCCCTCGGCACCGGCGCGCTCGACCCGCAGTCGGCCGAGGACCTGCTCGACGCCCTCGCCGAGCAGCCGCTGCCGTAAGATTCGGGGCGAACGTCCGGTACCCCCACCTGCGAGGACTGGAACGCTGATCACCACCACCGGCACGACCCTGATCTCCGACCGTGCCGCCTTCGCGGAAGCGCGCGCGGCCCTGCCCGGCTCCGTCGCCGCCGTCCTCACCATGGGCGCGCTGCACGCCGGCCACGCGTCGCTCATCCGCCTCGCGCGTGAACGTGCCGACCACGTCGTCGTGACGGTCTTCGTGAACCCTCTGCAGTTCGGGGCGGGGGAGGACTTCGAGCGCTACCCGCGCACGCTCGATGCCGACGTCGCGCTGGCGTCGGCCGCTGGGGCCGACGTGGTCTTCGCTCCGCAGCGCTCCGACATCTGGCCGACTCCGCCGCGGGTGACCGTTGACGCCGGCCCGCTGCAGCACGTGTACGAGGGCGCTGTCCGGCCCGGGCACTTCAACGGCGTCTGCACGGTGGTGCTCGCGCTGTTCCACCTGCTGCGCCCGCAGGTGTCGGTCTTCGGGGAGAAGGACGCGCAGCAACTCGCCGCTATCCGGGCGATGGTGCGCGACCTGGCCGTCCCCGTCGAGATCCTGGGCGCGCCGATCGTGCGCGAGCCGGACGGCCTGGCGATGTCCTCGCGCAACCGGTACCTGTCGTCCGCGGACCGCCAGGCCGCGGCGGTCTTGGCGCGCGGGCTGCGGGCGGGTGCCGCCGCGGGCCGGCTCGGACGCGAGGGCGTGCTCGAGGCAGCCGCGGCCGTGATCGCCGCCGAACCTTCAGTGCAGACTGACTACCTGGACGTCGTCACGGCCGACTTCGAGCCCGCTCGGTCGGGGTCCGCGCGCATCATCGTGGCCGCAAGGGTCGGCGGCACGCGGTTGCTGGACAACATGGCGGTCGAGCTGAAGGGAGCTGATGACCGGTGAACCGGACGATGCTCAAATCGAAGATTCACCGGGCGACGGTGACGCAGGCCGACCTCCACTACGTCGGCTCGATCACGCTCGACGCCGACCTGATGGACGCGGCCGACCTGTTGGCGGGCGAGCAGGTGCACGTGCTCGACGTCACCAACGGGGCGCGCCTCGAGACGTACGTCATCGCGGGCCCCCGCGGGTCCGGTGTCATCGGGATCAACGGCGCGGCCGCGCGGCTGGTCGCCGTCGGCGACCTGGTGATCGTGGCCTCCTACTGCTCGGTGAGTGACGCCGAGGCCCGCGCCTTGCAGCCCCGCGTCGTTTTCGTCGACGCCGGCAATCGCGTTGTGGGGCTGGGCGACGATCCGGCCGCCGCGTTGCCTCAGCAGTCCCTTCTTCGTGGCGACGTTCTCCATCTTCATGACGAGGTGCGGTGACGGGCATGGGCCTGCCGCGCCGGTTGACCGCGCCGCCGCCCGGATGGACGACGTCGTACGACGTGGTCGTTGTCGGTTCGGGCATCGCGGGCCTCACGGTGGCGCTGCATGCCGCCGACGTCGGCCGGGTTCTCGTGGTGACGAAGGACGTTCTGGCCGCCGGTTCGACACGCTGGGCGCAGGGCGGCATCGCCGCGGCTCTCGCCGAGGAAGACTCGACCGAGGCGCATTTCGCCGACACCATCGAGGCGGGGGCGGGCCTCTGTGACGAGGACGCCGTGCACGCGCTGGTCACCGAGGGTCCCGAGGCGGTACGCGAGCTGATCGCGCTGGGGACCCGGTTCGACCGGCGGGCCGACGGCTCGCTGTC
>JAVEEB010000217.1 GCA_030840665.1 Frankiaceae bacterium
CTGCGGATGGCCGCCGTCCTGCTCGACATCGGCAAGCCGAAGACGCGCCGCTTCGAGGACGGCGGCGGTGTGTCCTTCCACCACCATGAGGTCGTCGGCCGCGACCTCACCCGCAATCGCCTTGCCACGCTCAAATATCCGAAGACGTTCATCGACGACGTGGCCACGCTCGTCGAGCTGCACCTGCGCTTCCACGGCTACGCCGACGCGCCGTGGACCGACGCGGGCGTCCGCCGGTACGTGCGCGACGCCGAGCACCTGCTCGGCCGGCTGCACCTGCTGGTGCGTTCGGACTGCACGACGCGCAACAGGAGCAAGGCCGACAGGCTGGGTCGCGCGTACGACGACCTCGAGCGGCGCATCGCCGAGCTCGCCGAGCAGGAGGAGCTCGACTCCATCCGCCCCGACCTCGACGGCAGCGACATCATGCGGGTCCTCGATGTGTCGCCCGGTCGCATCGTCGGCCAGGCGCGCAATTTCCTGCTGGAGCTACGGATAGAGCGCGGTCCGTTGCCGCACGAAGAGGCCCTTCGCGAGCTCCTGGCGTGGGCCGCCGGGCAGGGGCTGGCCGTGCCGTCGTACGAGGAGGCCCTAGCGCGCCTCGACGCCGAGCCGCTCGACGCTTGAGCGCTCGGCGCGCCCGTACAGCAGGCCCGCCGCGACGAACACCCCCGCGGTGACTTCGAGAACGACGATCGAGCGCCCGGACGTCGGCAGGATGAACGCCACCGCCACCGCCCCCAGCGCGAACGCCAGATTGAACAGGGCGTCGTAGAACGCGAACGCCCGGCCGCGGAACTCGTCCGCGACCACTTCCTGCAGCAGCGTGTCGATGCAAATCTTCACGCCCTGTCCGACGGCGCCGACGACCAACCCCGCAAGAAGAAATGCGAGCGGCTTGTACGACGGACCCAGCCCGCCGACGACGGCGCCGGCGGTGACCAGGAGCAGCGCGACCCAGGCGGGTTTGCCGATGCGCCCGGTGACTCGGGGGGTTAGGAAGGCGCTGACGAGAATGCCGAGGGCGGAGGCGCCGACCATTTCCGCAAGGCCGGTCTGGCCGCCCGGCAGCGCGCCGTGGATGTCGGCGAACTCGTTGCGGTAGAGGAGCACGGCGTCGAGGGTCAGCGAACCCATGCAGAGCCGGTACGCCGTGAGGGCGGCGAGCCCGCGCACCGCGACCGGGAGCGCCCGCACGTGCCGGGCGCCGTCGGCCAGCTCACGCACGACCCGCGCTGATTCGGTGCGCCACCTCGTCGCAGCTGCTTGGGTGTCCGGCCCCAGCGCGTCCGCGCGGAAACGCAGCAGCACTGCCGCGGCGAGGAGGTATGCGGCCGCGCTCGCCAGGGCGAGGGCCGCGTCGGTGGTTTCCGTCGCCGGCAATGCCCCGCGGACGACGAGCGCCAGGATCCCCGCCACGAACGCGGCCACCGTGCCGCTCGTGCCCGCGAGCGCGTTGGCGTTGACCAGCCGGTCCTCGTCGACGACGTGCGGCAGCGCGGCTCCGGCCGCCGCGATGAAGAACCGGCTGATGCCCAGGACGGCCAAGGCCGCCACGTACAGCCAGGCAGAACGCGGGCCTTGGGTGCCGACGGTCACGATGAGCGCGGCGACGAGCGCCACGAGCGGAACGCGCACGAGGCAGCAGGCGAGCATCGAGCGCTGCCGCCGCCACCGGTCGAGGAGCACGCCGGCGAAGGGGCTCACGAAGCTGTACGGCAGGTAGAGCACGAGGAACCCGGCGGCGGCCTGGCGCGGGTCGGTCACGTGCTCGGGGTTGAAGAACACCGCGCCGGCGAGGCTGGCCTGGAAGACGCCGTCGGCCAGTTGCGACAGGACCCTTGCAGCGAAAAGCCGCCTGAAGCCGGCACCCTGCAGCAATGCGGCTCCGGTCACCGTCGAAGGCTATCCGGCCCGCGGGGAGCCCGGCGGGGTGGCGTTCGAGAGTTTGTGCCATTGGCAAGGCAACCTGGCCCTGCCGCGCGGAGTTGAGAAGGACATGAGGGCGACTCTCGATCGAGGCTTCGAGGAGTTCGTGCGTGCCCGGTCGGCCTCGCTGCTGCGGACTGCGGTGTTGCTGGCCGGCGGCGGGCAGGACGCGCAGGACTTGTTGCAGCAGGCCTTGTGGCGCACGCATCGCCGGTGGGGGCAGGCCATCGAGCATCCCGACGCGTATGTCCGCAGGGTGCTGGTCAACCTCGCGCACGACGGTCGACGTCGCGCGTCCCGGCGTGTGAGTGAGACGTCGTACGACGGAGTCACTGGACCATCGTTCGCCGACTCGTCCCTCGCGGTCATCGAGCGGGACGCGCTCGTGCGCGGCTTGCGGGCGCTTCCCGCGCGTCAGCGTGCGGCGCTCGTCCTGCGCTTCTGGGACGACCTGTCCGTCGACGAAACCGCTGCGGCACTCGGTTGCACGGCCGGCACCGTGAAATCGACGACCAGCAAGGGCCTCGCGCGACTGCGCGAGGTGCTCGCCGGGACTGATGCAGAGAGCGAGTTGACGCCATGATGAGCGAAGATCAGGTGCGTACCGCCCTCCGCGAGCGGCTCGGCCCGCTCCTGGCAGAGGTGCAGCCGCCGCAGGCGCTGCTCGATGACCTGGCCTCACGCCAGCGTCGCCACCACCGCCACATCGGGATCGGCGTCGGCGCATCCGTGGCAGTGGCAATTGTGGCCGCAGCGGGTCTGTCAGCCCACCGGCCGATTCGCGATAACACGGCCGTCGTCACCCCGCCCCCGCCCGCCACGTCGCAGACCAGCGTCCCCTTGCCCGGACCGACGCTGACGAATCCCCGAACCGTCACCGCGCCGAACGTCATCGGATTCGACCGCGAGGCCGCGATCACCATCGTAGAAGCGGCCGGGCTGCAGGTGGCGGTCTCCGCAGGCCCGAGTGGTCCCGTTGCCATCGCGCAGTCCCCGGTGGGTGGCTCGGTCGTTGTGCCCGGTTCCACGTTGCAGCTGACGATGGGCTCATTGGGCAAGCCTCCGGCTGCCACGATGGGTCCGCTGCTGCCCGACGGGTCGCGACTGCCGGTCGACTGCGCGCTGCCGACCACGCAGGACGCGGCGCCCTCACCGGACGAGTCGTTCCTCGCCACAGACGGCTGCGCCGCCGGCCAGTTTTCACTAACGACAGGCCAGCCGGTCCGGTACGTCTCGGCCTCCGGAGTGGTCGGTCTGACCGTCAGCCCGGTCGGGGATGTGTACGTCGTACCGGCAGCTACTGGATGCGATCACGCCCGTGCATTTGTTCTGTCCGTCGGCGGCGGCCCAGTCACAACCGTGGCGGACGTTGGATCCGTAACGACGGTGCCCACACTCTTCTCGCATAGCGCCGCGGGGACGGCCTGGGTCGAAGAGGCGTGCAGTGACAAACCAGCCGCGCCGAGCGTCGTGATCCGGGATGGCACCACTCACGTGCTGACGTTCGACCCCGGCAAGGGCACGGTCGGCGTGAATTCGACGGCCCTGTCGGACGAGGGGCGCCTGGCTGTGTCGTTCGTGCGCAGCGACGGTACGACGACCTGCCCGTTGAATGCTGGAGATGGCTGCCTGAACATCGTCGCGCAAGGCATCTCGATCGTGACGGCCAACAATCGAACCGTGCCCGCGCCGCAGATCGTGCCAAGACCCCATTGCGGGTTCGGGCCGCAGGCATGGTCGGGTGCGTCGCTCGTCGTCGTGGAGGAGTGCGACAGTTCCTTGGGTCCA
>JAVEEB010000413.1 GCA_030840665.1 Frankiaceae bacterium
CGCCGAGCACGATGAGGTCGGCGAGCGGGACCTGCTTGCCGCCTGCCTGGGCGCCGTTGAAGGACTCCTGGATCCCCTCGAGCGTGCGCAGCACCGTCGCCAGCTCCGCCGGGTCGTTGACCTCCCAGCCGTTCTGCGGCTCGAGGCGGATGCGCGCCCCGTTGGCACCGCCGCGCTTGTCGCTGCCGCGGAACGAGGACGCCGACGCCCACGCCGTGGAGACGAGCTGGGAGACGGACAGCCCCGAGTCGAGGATCTGGCCCTTGAGGGCAGCGATGTCCTCCGCCCCGATGAGCTCGTGTGTCACCTCGGGGAGCGGATCCTGCCACAGCAGCTCCTCGCCCGGTACCTCGGGCCCAAGGTAGCGGGCGACCGGGCCCATGTCGCGGTGCGTCAGCTTGAACCACGCCCGGGCGAACGCGTCCGCGAGCTCCTCCGGGTGCTCCAGGAAGCGCCGCGAGATCGGCTCATAGACGGGGTCGAGCCGCAGCGCGAGGTCGGTCGTCAGCATCGTCGGGGCATGCGTCACCGTCGCGACGTGGGCGTCGGGCACGGTGCCCGCCCCGGCGCCGTCCTTCGGCTTCCACTGATGTGCCCCGGCGGGGCTCTTCGTCAGCTCCCACTCGTTGTTGAACAGCGTCTCGAAGAAGCTGCTGTCCCACGCTTTCGGGGTGGCGGTCCAGGCGCCCTCCAGGCCGCTGGTGATCGTGTCCGCGCCCTTGCCGCTCCTGTAGTCGTTGCGCCAGCCGAGACCCTGCTGCTCGAGCGCGGCGCCCTCGGGCTCGGCGCCGACGTACTCGTCCGCGTCGGCGGCGCCGTGCGTCTTGCCGAACGTGTGCCCGCCGGCGATGAGCGCGACCGTCTCCTCGTCGTTCATCGCCATGCGGGCGAACGTCTCGCGGATGTCACGCGCGGCCGCGGCCGGGTCCGGGTTGCCGTTCGGGCCCTCGGGGTTGACGTAGATGAGGCCCATCTGGACGGCGCCCAGGGGGTCCTCGAGCTCGCGGTCGCCGGTGTAGCGCTCGTCGCCGAGCCACTCCTTCTCCGGGCCCCAGTAGACGTCCTCGTCGGGCTCCCAGACGTCCTCCCGGCCTCCGGCGAAGCCGAACGTCTCGAAGCCCATCGACTCCAGGGCGACGTTGCCCGTGAGGACCATCAGGTCCGCCCACGAGAGGCTCTGGCCGTACTTCTTCTTGACCGGCCAGAGCAGCCGGCGA
The DNA here is from genome assembly GCA_030840665.1 of Frankiaceae bacterium. Classification (GTDB taxonomy): domain Bacteria; phylum Actinomycetota; class Actinomycetes; order JAVEEB01; family JAVEEB01; genus JAVEEB01. The sequence goes on from JAVEEB010000413.1 coordinate 1,218, forward strand.
GCCTTGTCGAGGTTCGCGTTGTCCGGCCAGCTGTTGAGCGGCGCGAAGCGCTGCTGGCCGGCGCCGGCTCCACCACGGCCGTCGCTGATGCGGTACGTGCCGGCGCTGTGCCACGCCATCCGGATCATGAAGGGGCCGTAGTGGCCGTAATCCGCCGGCCACCAGTCCTGCGAGGTCGTCAGCACGTCCTCGATGTCCTGCTTGACCGCGGCGAGGTCGAGGCTGTTGAACGCCTCGGCGTAGTCGAAGTCCTCGCCCAGGGGGTTGGCCACGGCCGGGTTCTTGGCGAGGATCTTCAGGTTCAGCCGGTCCGGCCACCAGCCTCGGTTGCCCCCGCCCTCGGTCGGGTGCGGGGCGCGCTCGGGGGCGAACGGGCAGCCGCCCGCGTCCTCCTCGTTCATCTCTCCAACGACGGCGTCAGGCTTATCAGACAAGGGAACCCTTTCGGGGGATCAGAGGGGTTGCGTAGTTAGGAACTGGGTGCGGTCGAGCATCCCCGGCACAGGCCCCAGTAGATGACCTCGGCCTCGTCGATCGCGAAGTCGTGGTTGTCGGCTGCGGTCAGGCAGGGCGCCGTGCCGACGGCGCAATCGACGTCGGCGATGGCACCGCACGACCGGCAGACGAGGTGGTGATGGTTGTCGCCGACGCGCGACTCGTAGCGCGCGACGGAGCCCGGCGGGTGGATGCGTCGCACCAGACCCGCGGCGGTCAGTGCTCGCAGGACGTCGTAGACGGCCTGAAGGGACACCTCACCGAGATCGTCGCGAACGACACCGACGATCGAGCTCGTGTCCGCGTGCGGATGGTCGTACACGGCGGCCAGCACCGCCACCCGAGGACGCGTGACGCGCAGGGAGGCCCCGCGCAACATGCGCTCAAGTTCCGAGGTCGCCGGCATGCACCGCAGTGTGCCAGATTCTGGAATCAATCCGGATTAGGGCTTCCCGATGGTGCCGCGAGGTGTCGGTGCTTTTCTGTGCCGTGCCGACGCGTCGACCACCGATCTGGGGTGCGGCGCCCGCGGTAGCCTGCGCGGGTGATTCGCGCGCATCTCGGGGCGCTGCTGCTCGTCGCCGTGCTGGCGCTTTGCGCGCCCGCCGCGGCGGCTGGGGCGCCGCGGGCGGTGATCACCGCCGGCCCGGAGGCACAGACCAGCGCGACCGACGCGACGCTGGCCTTCAGCGCCTCGGGCCGAGGCCTGTTGCCCTGGCGCTTTGAGTGCCGCTTCGACGGCGGGCCGTGGGCTGCATGCGCATCTCCGGTCACGCTGACCGGCCTCGTCGCCGGCCCGCACGGCGTTGACGTGCGGCTGATCGGCTTGTTCGCCGACACCACGCCGGCCACGCGCGCGTGGACGATCATCCGCGACACGGTGGTCACCGCGCCGCCGCTGCCGGTGGCGCCCGGCGCTCCCCCGGCCGGCTCGACCGGGTGCGCCGACGCCGCGGCCTCGCCGCGCAGCGCCTCGCGCGAGCAGTTGGAGCGCGCGACGCTGTGCCTGCTCAACGAGCAGCGCACGCGCCGCGGGCTGGCACCGGTGCGCCGCAGCGCGCGCCTGTCCGGTGTCGCCCGGCGCTACGCGACCACGATGGTGCTCGGCAAGTTCGTCAGCCACACCTCGCCATCGGGGACGACGTTCGCCGACCGCATCCGCGCGTCGGGCTACCTGAGCCGCCGGCCGTGGGCGGTCGGCGAGGTGATCGCGTGGTCGGAGCGCGCCACCCCCGCCGGCCAGGTCCGCGCGCTCATGGCCAGCCCTCCGCACCGCCACGTGATCCTGACGCCGACCTACCGCGCTGCCGGCGTGGGCGTGGCCGTCGGCTCGCCACGGCGCGGGATCGACGGCAGCCACGCGATGGTCACCGTCGGCAACTTCGGCCGCCGCGGACCAGCCCAGCCCACGGCAGGCGAGTCGGCCTCCCCCACGCGGGTGGCGAAGTAACCGGCCGCTACAGGCAGCGGAGCACGACGAGCACACGACCAGCGCGGCGCGAATCCCACCTAGCCAAG
>JAVEEB010000426.1 GCA_030840665.1 Frankiaceae bacterium
ACGCGGTGGGCCGCAGATCGACGAATGGACGAACGACCTAGAACGTGTCGAGGTACAGCTGGACAAGTTGCGAACCGGCCAGCACGCCCACGACGCCGCCGATGGCGAGAAACGGGCCGAACGGCACGGCCGTCTTGCGGCCCGCCGACATGCCCTTGCGGATCATGATCGCCATGCCGACGGCGGTGCCGACGGCGAAGGCCACGAAGAAGGCCGGCGCGACGGCGCTGCCGAGGAACAGGCCGAGGACCGCCACGAGCTTCGCGTCGCCCATGCCCATGCCCTTGGGGTGCAGCAGGGAAGGCACGGCCAGGACGGCGCCCGCGGCGACGCCGGCATGAGCCGCTCGACCTCGCCGCCCGGATCGAGCACCGTGCCGAGCACGACCGCGAGCACGGCGGCAGGCAGCGTCAGCTTGTTGGGGATGATGCGGTGGTCGGCGTCGATCAGCGCGATCGGCACGAGGAAGGCGACGAGCACGAGGCCGAGCACGAGCATCGTGGTGTCATGCGCGTGCACGACGGCGACGGCGGCGAAGAGCGCGGCGGTGAGCGCCTCCACGAGCGGATAGCGGCGCGCGATCGGCTCCGAGCACCCGCGGCAGCGGCCCCGCAGCAACAGCCAGGACAGCAGCGGGATGTTGTCGTAGGCCTTGACGGGCGCGTCGCACGACGGGCAGTGCGAGCCCGGGTAGGCGAGCGACTCGCCGCGCGGCAGGCGGTAGGCGACGACGTTCAAGAAGGACCCGATGAGGAGGCCGAAGGTGGCCGCGGGCAGAAGTGCGACGGGCATGGAAAGGACGTCCTCGGTCTCGTTCGGGGGCAGGTGCTCTTCGGCTCCTATCGGCAGGCTCCCGTCATCGCTTGACGGGCCCCGGCAACGACGAAGGGCGGGCCCGTGGGCCCGCCCTTTGATGCGAGTCGACCGGTCGGGGTCGAACGCAGGTGTGACGATCTCCCAGCTACCAGGTGGAGTTGTTGCAGCCACCCTTAGCCGAGCCGCTCGCATCGCAGGTGCGAGCGAAGCCCGAGGAGCTCTTCGTGATCGTGAACGAGTTGCCGGTCGCCGACTTCGACATCAGCGTGTAGTCGTTCGCGGTGACGGTGGCGCTGACGGTGCCGCCGGGCGCCGCGGAGTTCAGCGAGCCGAGCATCTCGGTGTCGGTCGCACATGCCGTCGGCGTCGGGTCGTTGGTCAGGCAGGACTCCATCTGCGAGACGGCGTTGCGGACCGCGGACTTGGCGGATGAGTCCTTGGCCTTGTCCTTCTGACCGAGGAACGTGGGCAGGGCGATCGCGGCCAGGATGCCGATGATCAGGATGACGACGAGCAGCTCGATGAGCGTGAAGCCCGACTCGTCCGACGCGCGGTTGCGCAGGTTCTGCAGCATGTGGAATCCCTCCAAGGATCCGAAAGAACAGGGTCCAGCCGCATTACTCATCGGACTTTCGGGGCGCCCCTCCGCAGCCGCCGGCCGGGAATCAGGACGGATGATCGGCCGGCGCGCCGGCGTCCCCCTCGGCCTCGTGCAGGAACGACGAAGGGGCGGGCTCGAAAGCCCGCCCCTCGATCCAGCCCGACCCGTGAGGTCGGTCAGATGTGCGTCTGCTGGCTACCAGACGGAGCCGTTGCAGCCGCCCTTGGCCGAGCCGGCCGCGCTGCAGGTGCGCACGTAGCCGCTGGCGGTGCTCTTCGTGATCGTGAACGTGTTGTTCGTCGTCGACTTCGAGGTGATGAAGTAGTTGTTGGCGTCGGTGACGGTGGACGAGCCGCCCGTGGCGGCCGAGTCGCGCGACGCGACCATCTCGGTGTCGGTCTGGCAGGCCACTGCCTCAGCCGTCGTGCCGGCGTTCGTCAGGCAGGACTCCATCTGCGACACGGCGTTGCGGACCGCGGACTTGGCGGACGCGTCCTTGGCCTTGTCCTTCTGACCGAGGAACGTGGGCAGGGCGATCGCGGCCAGGATGCCGATGATCAGGATGACGACAAGAAGTTCGATGAGCGTGAAGCCCGACTCGTCCGACGCGCGGTTGCGCAGGTTCTGCAGCATGGAATCCCTCCAAGGATCCGGATGACAGGATGTGCAGGCCCGGCTACGCGCCACGGTTCTCGGCTGATGCACATGCCGCTCATCGGTCCAGAACCGGCGGCGGGAGGAGGATCGGGTCGAACTTCTGGACGAATGGCGAACGGCCGCCGGACACGGCCGGCGGCCATGTCGTCGTCGCGACCTGACCGCGTCAGCCGGCTGGACGGCTGTTCGATCCGTCAGATGGGTGCTGCGCGGCGTGCGGCCTGCGCGTCATGGCCTGCGATCAGCATTCCGCCGCCCTCACACCATGGACATGTGACGGACGACGGCTCGCCGCCGAGTTGCGACAAGACCTGCCCGGTGCCCCGGCAGGGCGGGCATTGCACGGGCTCGGCTGTGTCTTGCGCGTCATCGGTGGCCATGCGGCGTGCCACGCTAGCAGCGACCGGAACCACAACGTTGCGAATTCATGCAATGCTGCTGCAGGTTCCCGCACCGGTCTCGTGCTAGAAGTCCCTGGCTGCACGCTGGACTTGCTACTGACGGATCGGCACAATGAGACCATGCCGGAGGGTAAGGATGCCAACCGAGACCGGGCGTACGCCTGCGCGAGTGCGTGACCGCATGACGATGAACTCGCGGAAGCGACCTCTTGTGGAGATGCTCGCCTGCGTGGTGCT
>JAVEEB010000442.1 GCA_030840665.1 Frankiaceae bacterium
ACGCAACGCCGAACAAGCCTTTGTACGACACAAGGTTCGCCGGGCCAGTGACCTCACGGCCCGCAGCCTCGCCCTCCAGGAACTGCAGGATTCGCTGGAGCTCGCGGAGTCCCCGCTGCGCATCGAATGCTTCGACGTGTCGACGTTGCAGGGCACGGAAACCGTGGCCAGCATGGTGGTTTTCGAGGACGGGCTGGCGCGCAAGAGTGAATACCGGCGATTCGCCGTGAAAGGCGAAGCGACCGACGACCTGTCAAGCCTTTACGAAGTCGTCCGGCGGCGCTTCGCCCGCTACCTCGACGAGAGGCAGACCGGCGGCGCCCTGGACCCCGCTCCGGTCGACCCGGCGACCGGCCGGGCGCGCCGGTTCGCGTACGCACCAAATCTGCTTGTCGTGGACGGCGGCGCCCCGCAAGTGGCGGCGGCGCAACGCGCCCTTGACGACCTTGGCATCGACGACGTCGCCCTGTGCGGGTTGGCGAAACGGCTGGAAGAAGTTTGGCTGCCGGGGCGCGCGGAGCCGCTGATCCTGCCGCGCAGCAGCGAAGCGCTCTATCTGTTGCAGCGGGTTCGTGACGAGGCGCACCGATTTGCGATCACGTACCACCGGGAGCGGCGCTCGAAGCGCATGACCGTCAGTGCCCTGGACACCATCCCGGGTCTGGGCGAGACCCGTCGCAAGGCCCTGCTGAAGAAGTTCGGCTCCGTGAAGCGCCTGCGCGCGGCGACCGCAGAGGAGATCGTCGAAGTGCCGGGCATCGGCGCCCGCACCGCCGCCGCCATCGTCGCCGCGCTGGCAACGGGCGCGGCCGACGCCGTTGCGGTCGACCCGACGACAGGTGAGATCCTGCCGTCGGCCCTAGGAGAGTGACGCGCGTGACCGCTGCGACCCCGCACCCCGCTGTCGTACCGCCGCTCGAGCTCGTCCTCATCACCGGCCTCGCCGGCGCCGGCCGCTCGACGGCCGCCGACGTTCTCGAGGACCTCGGGTGGTTCGTCGTCGACAACCTGCCGCCGTCGCTGCTGCCCACGATGGCGCAACTCGCCGTGCGCTCGCAGGGTGCCGTGAACCGGGTCGCCGCCGTCATCGACGCGCGCAGCGGGTCGTTCTTCGCGGCCCTGCGCGAGGGCATGGACGCCCTGGAGGAGGCCGGCATCTCGCCGCGCATCGTCTTCCTGGAGGCCTCCGACGACGTCCTGATCCGCCGCTTCGAGAACGTGCGCCGCCCGCATCCGCTGCAGGGCAACGACCGGCTCCCGGACGGGATCGCCCGCGAGCGGGTCCTGCTCAGCGACCTCCGCGGGGCCGCGGACCTCGTCATCGACACCAGCACGCTGAACGTGCACGAGCTGCGCGCGAAGGTGGACTCGGCCTTCGCCGTGTCCGGGCAGGGTCCGCGGGCGCTGCGCGCCAACGTGGTGTCTTTCGGCTACAAGCACGGCCTGCCGGTGGATGCGGACCTCGTGGTCGACTGCCGCTTCCTCCCCAACCCCCACTGGGTGCCGGAGCTCCGGCCGCGCACGGGCCTCGACCCGGAGGTGCGTGACTACGTCCTCAGCCGACCCGGTGCCGCCGACTTCCTGGACGAATACACGGCCGTCCTGCGCACGATCGCCCAGGGCTATGTCAACGAGGGCAAGCGGTACGTGACGCTGGCCGTCGGCTGCACCGGCGGCAAGCACCGCAGCGTCGCCATGTCCGAGGAGCTGGCCGCGCGGTTGCGCGAGCTGGGCGCCGACGTGACGGTCTCGCACCGCGACCTGGGTCGCGAGTGACGGCCGTCTCGCGAGTGACGGTCGACCCGGCTGGGGCTGCAAGGCGCGACACCGCAGCCGGCCCGCGCGTCGTCGCGTTGGGCGGCGGCCACGGGGTGTCGGCCGCGCTCAGCGCCCTGCGCCTGGTGACCGACCATCTGACGGCGGTGGTCACGGTCGCGGACGACGGGGGTTCGAGCGGCCGCCTCCGCAAGGAGTTCCCCGGGCTGCTGCCGCCGGGCGACCTGCGGATGGCGCTGGCCGCCCTCGCCGGCGAGACCGATGATCACGTCTGGCGGCAACTGGTGCAGCACCGCTTCGGCGGCGACGGCGAGCTCGCCGGCCACGCGGTCGGCAACCTGCTCATCTCGGCCCTCAGCCAGCTGTACGGCGACCCCGTCCTCGCTCTCGACACCGTCAACGCGTTGCTCGGCGGCCCCGGGCGGGTGTTGCCGATGTCGACCGTCCCGCTCGACATCGTCGCCGAGGTGATGGGCGCCGGGGACGACCCCCAGGAGATGACGCAGGTCCGCGGGCAGCACGCCGTCGCGACCACGTCCGGCCGGGTCATGGGCGTCCACCTGCTCCCGGACAACCCGCCCGCGTGCCCGCAAGCCGTGGCCGCGATCACCGCGGCGGAGTGGGTCGTGCTCGGGCCCGGCTCGTGGTTCACGAGCGTCCTGCCGCACCTGCTCGTGCCGGATCTTGCCGCCGCGTTGGCGACGACCGCAGCCCGTCGGGTCGTCGTTCTCAACCTCGCCGCCCAGCCGGGGGAGACCAAGGGATTCTCGCCCGAGGCGCACCTCGACGTCCTGGAGGCGTATGCATCTGGTGTGCGTATCGACGTTGTGGTGGCGGACGTGTCGCACGTGCCGGATCCTCATGGTCTGATGTCGGTGGCACGCGACCTCGGCGCGGAGGTCGTGCTGGCCCCGGTGGCCCGCGAGGATGGGTCACCACGGCACGACGCCGTCCGGCTCGCTGACGTTTTTGCACGGTTCATGGGAGGTCGGCACTGATGGCGATGACGGCGGCGGTCAAGGACGAATTGTCCCGGCTGGACGTGGTGAAGCCGTGCTGCCGCAAGGCGGAGCTCGCGGCCCTCCTGCGGTTCGCCGGCGGTATCCACCTGGTCAACGGCCGCGTGGTCGTCGAGGCCGAGCTGGACACGGGCGCGGCTGCGCGCCGCGTCAAGAAGGACATCAGCGAGCTGTTCGGCTTCGCGATCGACGTCCACGTCATCGCACCCGGTGGCCTCCGAAAAGGCAGCCGGTACGTCGTCCGCTGCGTCGACAAGGGCGAGGAGCTGGCGCGGCAGGTCGGCCTCCTCGACCCCCGCGGCCGGCCGGTCCGCGGGCTGCCGGCCGCCATCGTCAACGGCCATGTCTGCGATGCGGCCGCCGCCTGGCGGGGTGCGTTCGTCGCGCACGGTTCGCTCACCGAACCGGGTCGGTCGTGCTCGCTCGAGGTGACGGCGCCCGGCCCTGAGGCCGCGCTCGCCCTGGTCGGCCTCGCCCGCCGCCTCGGCGTGTCCGCCAAGGCCCGCGAGGTCCGTGGGGCCGACCGGGTCGTGCTGCGCGACGGGGAGGCGATCGCCGCCCTGCTCACGAAGATCGGCGCGCACGACAGCGTCATGGCCTGGGAAGAGCGCCGCATGCGCCGCGAGGTCCGGGCGACGGCGAACCGGCTCGCCAACTTCGACGACGCCAACCTGCGCCGGTCCGCGCGTGCCGCGGTCGCCGCCGG
>JAVEEB010000055.1 GCA_030840665.1 Frankiaceae bacterium
TCGACGGCAAGCTCCACGAGCCGGTCGAGCGCCTCACGATCGACACGCCGAGCGACTACCAGGGCGTCCTCATCCAGCTGATGGCGCTGCGCAAGGGCCGCCTGGAGCAGATGGTCGACCACGGCACGGGCTGGACCCGCATGGAGTACGTCGTACCGGCGCGTGGCTTGATCGGTTTCCGCACCGAGTTCCTGACCGAGACTCGCGGCACCGGGCTGCTGCACCACGTGCACGAGCGGTACGAGCCGTGGCACGGCGAGATCCGCACGCGTCCGACGGGTTCGCTCGTCGCCGACCGCAGCGGGCCGACGACCGGCTTCGCGCTGGCCAACCTGCAGGAGCGCGGCACGATGTTCGTGCCCCCGGGCACCGACGTGTACGAGGGCATGATCGTCGGCGAGAACTCGCGCTCCGACGACATGGACGTCAACCCCACCAAGGAAAAGAAGCTGACCAACATGCGTCAGTCGTCGTCCGATGTGCTGGTGCCGCTCATCCCGCACAAGGTGCTCAGTCTTGAGCAGGCACTGGAGTTCTGCCGCGAGGACGAGTGCGTCGAGGTCACCCCCGCGACCGTGCGTATCCGCAAGGTCGTGCTCGAGGCCAACGAGCGGTACCGCAGCGCCAAGCGCGCCGCGAAGCCGACGGAATGACGATCGTACGGCCGACGTGACGACACCCGCGCTGGTCGAGGGGCGGCGCCGTCCGTTCACCGACTACGTGCCCGTGTGGGCGATTGCGTTGCTCGTCATCGCGATCATGTGGGCCGCGATCATCTCGCTCGCTGCATCGGAGACTTTCCCGACACAGGCGACGATCACCCGCCTGGCGGGCAGCTCGGTGACGGGCAACAAGTGCGCGGTCGCGTGGACGAGCCCCGCGGGCAAGCCGCACACGAGCGACGTGGCCTGCTTGGGTCGTGCAGTCGGGTCACAGGTGACGCTGCTGCTGTCGGACCCGGAGGGGGAGACGTTCGCCGACCGGCGTGCGCTCTTCCTGCTGGAGTGGATCGGCTTGCTGTTCACAGGGCTGCCGGGCCTCCTCGGCGTGGGCGGTCGGGTGCTCGGCATCCGGCGCGCGCGGATCCTCGGCTCGTCGTAGGTCGTAAAGGGTCGGGCCGGATCGCCGGTAGGCGTTCGATCATGAGTCGTTGCCAGCCGTTCAGAGCGCATTGGCCGCTGCCGACGTACAACTGAAGGCGAGCACATCGGCGGAGGCGGCATGGCGTTACCACTTAGCTCTCTCGAACAGCACGGACCGGTCGAGCCGGAGCCGGCTGCTCGCGAGGCCCTCATCCGTGCGGCGCGCGGGATCGTCGAGAACGTCGAGCGGGTGATGCGCGGCCGGCGCGACGTCGTCGAACTGCTGACGGCGGCCGTGATCGCCGGTGGGCACGTGCTCCTCGAAGACACCCCTGGTGCGGGGAAGACCACCCTCGCGAAGGCCCTCGCGCGCACCCTCGGCGGCACGTTCCGCCGCATCCAGGGCACCGCGGACCTGCTCCCCACTGACGTGACCGGTGCGGCCGTGTGGCGCCCCGACCTGCACGCCTTCGACTTCATCCCGGGCCCGCTGTTCGGGAACGTGGTCCTCGTCGACGAACTCAACCGCACGCCGCCCCGCACGCAGTCCGCGTTCCTCGAGGCGATGGATGAGGGCGGGGTCACGATCGACGGCCGGCGCCACCAGCTGCCCGACCCGTTCGTCGTCGTCGCGACGCAGAACCCCGTGGAGCACTACGGGACGTACCCGCTGCCCGACGGCCAGCTCGACCGGTTCGCCATGACGCTGCGGCTCGGCCCGAACGACGCAGCGACCGAGCGGTTCGTCGTGCGCGAACAGCTCGCCGGACCGACCGTCGACAACCTCGCCGCGTCCATCACCATGGAAGGCCTGCGCCAGGTCCGCGACGAGGTGCGGCGGACGCACGTTGCCGACAGCGTCGTCGACTACGCGGTCCGGTTGACCGAGGAGACGCGGCGGCACCCCGAGGTTTCCTCGGGCGGCAGCACGCGCGCGGCCATCTCCCTGGTGCGCTGCGCACAGGCCCGGGCATTCCTGCACGGACGCGCGCATGCGGTGCCGGACGACGTCAAGATGCTCGCCGTGCCCGTGCTCGCCCATCGACTCATGTTGTCGGCGCCGGACTCCGACCGGGCTCGCGGCATCGTCGTCGAGCTGTTGTCCGCGGTGCCCGCCCCGGCCCCGTGACCCCCCAACGGTCGTACTGGAAGCTCGCGCCCTTTGCGGGCGCGCTCCTCTTCGCTGTCTCCCTGCCCGTCCGCAGTCCGTGGCTTGCCGTGCTGGCGGCCGGCGTCATCGTGTTGCCGTTCGTCCAGCCGTTGCGCACGTCGTACCGATTCCGGCGCTTCCTGCCACCTCGCGTGCGGGTCGGCGCGTCCTTGACGTCCCGGTACGCGGTGACGAACTCCGGTCGGATGGCAACACCGCCGGCGATCGTCGAGGACACCGTGGCAGGGTTTGGGCCGATCAGCATCGCCGTGCCGCCGCTGCGGGCGGGGGAGACGGCGGAGATCGAGCTCCCGCTTCAGGCCATCGCGCGGGCCTGGCCCGTCGGCCCGTCGCCCATCAGCGTGACGCAGCGCGGCTGGTTCGCGGGTGCACAGGGGCCTCTCGTCAACGCGCTCCCCGGCGCGCCCATCGTCCTGCCGCGCCTCGTCCCGTGGCCCGGGGCGCTGCCGTTGCTGTCCGTCGACAGGATCGGCGCCGGCCGTATCCGCGCCGGCGAAGGGACGGACGTCCACAGCATCCGCGCTTGGCAACCCGGCGATCCGCCGCGCGCGGTCCACTGGCGATCGACGGCCCGGGTCGGTTCACCGATGGTCCTCGAACGCGCGGAGGAGTACGCGCGCGAAGTCATCCTCGTCGTCGCGGACAGCGGCGTCGGCCCGGCGTGGGAGGACGCCATCAGTCGAGCCGCCTGGCTGCAGCTCGCGGCGGGCCGGGGCGGTCACCCTTTTCACGTGTACGCAGGGCAAGGCGCACCCCCGATCAGCCCGGGCGCCGACGGGCCGCAGGACTGGTTCGCCGCGCTCGATGTCGTGGGGCCGCTCGATCTCCGGCCGCTGGCGGCTGACATCGGCAAGTCCCGCGCCACAGGGGCGATCGCGGTCCTGACGGCCAGCCAGGCCCTTGTGACGGCGCTGCGGCAGCTCTCACCGCACGTCCGGGTCGTCGAGGCCCTCCGATGACCCAGATCGGGCGCCCGGGACGCACTTCGGGGCCGGCCAGCGTTACCGGCGGCACCCACTCGCCGTTGCACCTCGCGAGGCGCGCCGGTGTCGTTGCGCTCGCCTGCGCCACGCTCTCGCTCGCCATGTCCGGAAAGCTGAATTGGGCCGTTGCCCTCATCTCGGTCGTCGTCACCGCCGGCGCGGTCGAATCGCTGCCGCGGCGGGACTTGGCGCTCGACAAGCCGATCCGCTACATCACCACGACCATTGCGCTGCTGGCGTCGATCGGCGCGGCCGTCTCGGTCCTCAAATCCGCAGGCTCCGGCGACCCGACGCAGGTTGTCATGCCGCTGCGCAACACGTTGCCGCTGGCTCTCGTGGTCATCGGGGCCTGTCACGCCGCGACCTGGCGCCGGTTGCGCGACGTGCAGTCCGGTCTGGTCGTCGGCTTCGGCCTGATCGCGATGGCTGCCGTCTTCGCCGCCAGCGTCCCCGCAGGCATCGTCGCCGTCGCCGGGGGCCCCGCGATCCTCGTAGGGGTTCGGCACACACGCTGGCAGCGCGTCAGCGATGAGGGTGCTATCGCGGCCGTCACCTCGGGCCAGTCGGCACCACGATCGGCGGGCCGGACCGCACGCCGGCCAGGGATCGCCGCGACCGTCGCGGCCGTGTCGGCGGCGCTGCTGCTGTCGCTCCTGCTGCCGTTCTCCGCGGGAACTGCCGCACTCAATCGGTGGTCGGCCTCGCATGGGCTGGTCAACAACTCGATCGGCGGCCAAACCGGGAATGGCTCCTCGGGCGCGCCGGCAACGCGGGCCGGCGGGGTCGGGTCCTACACGGGAGGTCCGCTGGACCTGCGCACGCGTGGCGACCTGCCCACCACCCCGATACTGAGCGTCGACGATCCGGGCGGCTACCGGCTGTGGCGCGCCAGCATCTACTCCCAATACACCGACAGTTCCATCTGGCTGCCGGCGGTCAATACCCACGCGGTCAACCTGCCGGCGACCGGTGACGTGACGTCCGCGGCGGCGCCCGTCGCCACCTTTGTCGCGCACCGCCTCGCATCCCGGGACACGTCGGTGTACGCACCCGGCGACATCAAAACTCTCGACGCGGCCGGCGACCCCCTGGCCTACGACAACGGCAACGGCACGATGTCCCTCGCGCCGGGCGTCCCTTCGTACACCGTCTCTGCGTCCGTGGTGCCGACCATCCGGGAAGCGACCGCGCCGCTCGGCCGCTCGCCGGACGCGTCCGCGTGGACACAATTGCCGTCGACGTTGCCCAAGCGGGTCCGGGATCTGGCGGTCTCGCTGGCAGGAACCGCGACCGACCCGCGCGTCATCGCCCGCAGCATCGAGGTGTATCTGCGGACGAACGAGTCGTACACGTTGGATTCGCGTGTGCCGGGCCGCGGCGAGGACGCCGTTGACGCGTTCCTGTTCCGCGATCACCTCGGTTTCTGCGAGCAGTTCGCCTCGGCCGAGACGATCCTGTTGCGCGCGGCCCAAGTGCCGTCACGGCTCGTGACGGGGCTCGCCGACGGGCAGGACAACGGGCAGGGCGGGCGCGTTTTCCTGGCCTCGGACCTGCACGCCTGGGTCGAGTTCTGGGTGCCCGGCACCGGCTGGGTGTCCTCCGACCCCACGGCGGGCGCGCCGCTGGTGAGCGACACCTCGTGGTCGCACCGGTTCAAGAAGGCTCTCGACAAGCTGCTGGCCGCGATCCCCTTCGGCCGCCTGGGGCTCGTGGCGATCCTGCTGGCCGTCGCCTTGCTGGTGACGTTCTTCGTCCTGCGGAGGCGTCACCGCGTCGTGCCGGTGCCGGCCGCGGGCTTGGCGGTGGCGTACGGCCCGGCCGCGGAGGCGTACCGGCGCCTGCAGCGACGCCTTGCCGCCAACGGGCAGGCGCGGCTGCCGCAGGAGACGGTCCGCGACCATGCCGCGCGCCTCGGGGCCGACCCAGCGCTCACCGAAGCCTTGGCGGTGGTCGAGCACGAAGTCTTCGCGGCGACGGCACCTCCGGTCGAGCGTTCGACGCAGGCGGCGGCGTACCTGGACGCCCGATCCCCGACCCTGACGGCTCCCCGACGGCGCTCTCCGCGCCGCGGGAACGGTTGAGGCGCCCAAAAACGTTCACATAACTGAGCGGGCCGCCATACTCAGGCCCGTCCACTAGAACCCCCTCAGGAGGGTCGCTGCAATGGCCTCGAATCTGCGCTCGTCCAACCCCGCGTGGCGCGGTGCCGGCTTCCAGACGGTCGAGCCCGCTTACGGGGCCGACGTCACGATTCGCTCGTCCGACGCGCGGATGACGATGGAAGACGTCATCGTCCACACGGTCGGTGTGTTCCTTCTCGCTGCCATCGGTGCCGGCTTCGGCTGGGTCGCCGTCGGCACCTCCAGCGGTCTGGTCGGCATGGCCGGCCTCATCGCCATGGCGCTGTCCTTCGTCATCGCCTTCGGGCGAGTGACGCGGCCGGCCCTCGTTGTCGCCTTCAGCTTGCTCGAAGGTGTCGCACTCGGCGGTGTGTCCCGCTACTTCGAGACGTTCAATCACGGCGTCGTGGCGCAGGCCCTCATGGGCACCGCGATCATCTTCGTGGTGATGCTCGCCCTGC
>JAVEEB010000466.1 GCA_030840665.1 Frankiaceae bacterium
GGCTCGTCGTCCTCGTGGGCGCGCTCGCCGCAATCGTGCGCGGGATCTCCAGCAGCATCGGGCCGGTTTCCCGCAAGCGTGTGGCGAAGTTCGCTCGGCGGCAGATGCTGTTCATCACTCCGGACAACGGCAACATCGTTATCGCCTACCTGGCTACGACGCGGCGGTGGCGCGCGGCCGGTCTCGCGACGGGCCTGCTTGTCAGCATTGCCTGGAGCTTCGGGAACGGCTTTTCCATCAACATGGTGCAGCTCATCGCGGGCTGGTTCGCGGGGGCGGTCATGGCGGAGTGGCGGATCTCGAGGTTGCCGGTTGGCACGCGTCGGGCGGCGTCACTGCAGCCGCGGATGCCCGAGGCGTACGTGTCCAAGGCGGCGCGCGCCGTGCCACCGGTCCTCGCGGTCGTGGCGGTCGCACTGGCCCTTGTCGGCGGCGGCGTCCAACGGTCGGGCCGCACCGTCGCCCTCCCGCAGCTCGTGACCATGGCGGTCGCAGCGCTCGTCCTCACGGCAGTCGGGCGGCTCGTGGAACGGCGCATCCTCGACCGACCACAGCCCTACGCCGCCGCGGACGTGCTCGCCGCGGACGACGCCATCCGCTCGCGATCCCTGCACGTGCTCGTCGGGGCGATCGGCGCGCTTGCGGCGTATTGCGTCGTTGCGCAGTTGGGCTTTCTGAGCTCTGCCTACACGGACGCGGGAACGCACGCGGCCATCAAGGCTGCCGAGGTGGCAATTTGGTTACTGGGCACACTTTTCGGTCGCATGGTGGGGACGAGCCCGTGGTCGGTGCAACGGCCGCCAGCGGTGCGCCCGGCGTGATCGTCACCGTCGACGGCGACAGCGCCATCCCGCCGTACGAACAAATTCGCGGCCAGATCGAGACGATGGTGCGCGCGGGCACCTTGAAGGCCGGCGCGCAGCTGCCGCCGATCCGGCGGCTCGCCGGTGACCTCGGAGTGGCGTCCGGCACGGTCGCGCGCGCGTACCGCGAGCTGGAAGCCGCCGAGATCCTTATCACGCGTGGCCGGCACGGGACGCAGGTCGCCGACGTGCCACCCGGCTACACGGCGGCGCAACGGCGGGCGCTTCTCACCGAGGCCGCGCGCACCTACGCCGGAATCGGCAGGCAGATGGGCGTCGACGACGTCGAGCTCGTCGCCGCTCTTCGGACCGAGCTTTCCAACCGCACCAACTACGAGGGTGAAGCCCCGCCGATTGGCGCAACCCCGTACTCACCGCCCGCACCGAGCCGCTGATCCGTCGCGATCTGCGCCAGAAACGATTCCTCGGACAGCGGTCCCGCCGGCAGCAGGCCGCGGCCGGCGACGGGATCCCACACGCCCAAGGCGTGGACCGCGACCACTGCATCGTCATGGATCGCCGCGACGTAGGGAGTTGGCGTCCCTAGGTAACTGTCGGTCGGAGCCGACATCGACCCGACGACGTACTGAGTGCCGCCCGCCTGCCCGACCCGGCACATAGCCAAACCGGGCACGTCGTTGCAGGACTCCTTCGGGGCCGGGCCAGCGAACTGGCCGTACTGGCGGCTCACATTCAGCACGCCGCGACCCCGGCCCGTGTCATACGTCACGTTGATCTCGTCCATGCCACCTGATTGAACAGTCATCATCACGCTGACGGAGATCACCCGTGCGTGCGATGCGACCAGACGGCACACGAGTTGGGCAGCGGCCACCGCTTCCGCGCGGACGGGCACGTCGCTCACCACGCCCAGCTCAACGTTCCCGCACGCTGAAGCGTTAGCCGACAATTCATTGGTCGGGCTTGGCATCGCCAGTACGGCCGTCACAGCGATGGCGGCCGCCAACGTCCCCCCGACGACTCCCGCTACGACACGGCGCCGGCGCAGTGCCCGTCGTCCAGACCCAACGAAGGACTCGGCCGAGAAGTTGTACGCCGGCTCGCTTTCAACAAGCGTGGACAAGTGATCTCGCAGGTCCGTCATCGGTCCTCCTCGTGTGCTGACGTAATGACGAGGGTGGGTCGATCGGCCAACAGCCGCCGCAAGGTGTCGAGTCCGCGCGAGGATTGGCTCTTGATCGTGCCGACGGTCACACCCAACGTCGTCGCCGCCTGGTCGACGGACATGTCCTCCCAGTAGCGCAAGACGACCACCGCACGTTGCTGCGTAGGCATCGCCCGCAGCGCTCGCATGAGCAGGTCCCTGTCGTCATTCGACCCGCCAACCGCGACAGCGTCCGGGATTGCCGCAACCGCGTGCTCACGTCGCCACGGACGCCGACCTTCGTCGATCACGACCCGCATGAGGATGCGCCTGACGTACGCGTCGACGTTTTCCACGGCGGACACCCGCACCCAGGCCAGGTACGCCTTGGTGAAGGTGGTCTGGACGGCGTCCTCCGCCGCATGCCAGTCGCCGCACATCAGGTAAGCGGTCCGTCGAAGCGCGGGAGCGCGCGAAATCACGAAGTCCCGGAACTCCGCCTCGTCCTGTTGCCTCACGCATCCCGCCTTCCCTCACCTGAGTAACGGAACGCAGGGCTAAGAAGGTTGCTCGCCGTCAACCGGCTGGGATCAGCGACCGGCGGCCGCGGCCTCGAAGGCGTCCTTGAAGTTGGCCAGCTTGGCCCGCAGGTCAGGGTCACCGATAGACAGAATTTGTACGGCGAGCACGGCCGCGTTCTTCGCGTTGTCGAGGCCGACGACCGCCACCGGAACGCCGGTCGACATCTC